>JAGRAT010000534.1 GCA_020434495.1 Bdellovibrionales bacterium
CTAGTGAAGTACGATGCAGTTGAGGAGATTGTTCATATAGACCTCGATCCTACTCTGGTAGAAACCGCCCAAACGAATCCAGCACTACTCGCTGCAAACGATGGAAGTTTTTCTCATCCGAAGGTGCACACGACATTTCGAGATGGCTTCCAGTATGTACGAACTGAAGATGAACGTTTTCCTGCTATCTATGTGGATTTCCCTCTTCCGAATGATTACAACTTAGCCAAGCTCTACAGTGTAGAGTTTTATAAGTTTGTGCGGCAAATGCTTACTGACGATGGTTTTGCTGTGTTTGATGCTTCTGGAATTGGCCTGGTGAGTCCACCTGATGGGGCGCGTAGGCAATATCCTGATGACGTCAATGATTGGCCTGTTTACTACAATACTATCAAGGCAGCTGGGTTTGAAGTAATTACACCGTATCTCAGCACTCTCGGGTTTTATGATACGAAGTTGCTGAACGAAGCTATTCGGCGAACAGATATTGTGCATACCGAGATTGACGATGCGGTTGGTCTTCCTGAGCAGTTTCAATTGTTACTCCGAAAAGCAGCTGTGCAGAAAATACTTGCGAATTACGTACTGAGCTTTCAGCAGGGATTTATGATGATGGGGAAGGATCCTTCCGTTTTCTCAAAGAGATACTGGAAGCCGCCAGTGCCGCTTCGCATTCTGAATGCTCTTCGATTTCATCAATCATTCTTGACGGATTTTCCAACGAGCGAGGAACCGGATTGGTCCAAGGTGAATTCAATTATGCTTCCTCGTTTTCCAACCACTGGGTTTTGGGAGCCACGATTGCCGTGGTAGGAGAGGTAACGGTTAAGAGCTCTCTTGGACGATCCCAGAGTCTTTATAGGTTAACGTTGCTACAACTATGGGTTCTAAATTTTCAGCTTGTGAAAGTGCGGCTTTAGCATCTTTCAGGATGAGGCGTTGTAGCTGCCGAGCAACATCAGCAGCCTGTGGCTCGTCGGTTAAGGAGTCTTCTATTTCGAGGAATGCCAGGGCAGTGGTTCTCACGAGCAGAGCGTTCTCCCCGAGCTTCTGCGCGAGTTCGTCAACCACGGCAATATTATTTTTCACCTGGGAAGAGAAGGCTTTTAAGTCATCGAGTATGGCGTACGCATCCGCAGTCTTCGAGATGGAGCGGGCACCGTTAAAGAGATCCTTGGAACCTTGAGCAGTGTTTGGCTTGCCTAGTTCCTTTGGAATTGGTGAGTCTGATCCTTTAATTCCAGGATCTACCAGAGTTTCGTCTTGATCGAGTGCGATAAATTTGTCAAAGATCTGCCGCGTGGGTCGACTTTTCTGCGGGTCTAGTCCGATGGCTGAGAAGACTTCGCGAATACCCTCACCGGTGAGATACTTTCGCTCTCCGACCTCTGCTCCGCGTAGAATTTCCTTAACATCACTTCCGAGCTCGCGAAGAGTCCGCTGAGCCACGAGTCGTTCGTTTTTCGAGCTGCTTGGAGACGCCGCATCTTCGACGACACGGATCATTTCATCTGTGATGCTCGATACCTGTTCAAGGTCCGAGCGTGCGAAATTTAAGAATGAGATTCCAAAATTGATTCCGGTGAGCGCGCGAGCGTAAAGCTTCGATCCTGCTCGAACGCTGGTTGTAATTTTCCCTTCGGAGCTGCTTCCAGACAACGCTCGATTGATAGCATCACCACCGGCACGCTTTTCTCCTTTCTGGATCGCAGCCACCCGCGTTAGGAAGTTCTCGTTGACCACTGCTTGGATTGTAGCCATATGGGGTTAAGATGAATCCCGCTTCTGAAAGGCCTCGAGATTCATTTTCAGATAGCTTCTGAGTGGAAGATTCTCAGTGATTAGGAATAGTTGAAGAAATTTCCCCCCTCGCGCAGTATCACCTCTAGCGGTTTAGAGAATAAGGCGGCATCTTCCGCTGGACCAACTGGTGCTGGTGGGCTCAATTTTGGGAAAGATGGAATTGAAAGGGAAAGAGCGCTTGGTAGAGAGAGGCCATGATTGAGTTTTATCGTTTGCGGTTTTTTGCTCCTGCCTTTTTTGCTGCTTGTTGGGGAGTGCTCATTTTCCCGGATTGGACCGAGAGTCACCGCTTTGTTCTCATTTCCCTCTTAGTTCTCGGGTTTGTCATCGATAGATTGCTCAACTGGTATACC
>JAGRAT010000535.1 GCA_020434495.1 Bdellovibrionales bacterium
CTCTTGGTAGAATCGTTAATGTAACTCTCCGAAACCAAGCTCGGTCCTGGAACACCTCCAGCGACGGTCCAGTCAATTCCTCGATCAAATTTTGCAGAAGTCGGATACTCCTTATCTGCTTTCCCACTATAAATTCCGTGACAAGGGGAACAGTTGACCGCCCAAAGTCGCTTACCACTCTTTACAGAGGCTTCACTTGATTCCACCGGGTTTTTTAAAGCTGCTCTTGCGGCCATTCCTTCCGGAGTAAAGTTCTTCGTCGTAAGGACATCGTCTGCGTGATACTGAGTTGCTCCCACCGGAACACTCCCCCGTGGCGCATCACGCATGATCTCGCTCGTCTTGTACTGATCGTGAACCATGTCGTCATTAAAAGGTAGCGCGGATGCGGCAGACAAAAACATCACGCTCGAAAGACATCCGGATACCGCAAAACAAGACAGGACTCGAAAACCCATACGACTCTTCTCCGAGATTCGGCAGTACACTCTATAGACCATCTTGAACCTCTACCTCTTCCGCTCCAATTTCTAGCATCTTCGCCTTCACTTCTTCCGCTTTGCTCGAATCACAACCGATCAAAACACCGAATCGGTCTCGAGAGAATCGAGGATCATACCCCACTTTGCGAAGAAGGTTTGGCACTCCACAAAAGGTGAGTAGCGCAGCTAACGTGGCCAAGGCACCGAAAAGAATGGTGCATTCGTAACCGATAACAACAAAGCCGGGAACTGACGCAATTGCCTTCGCACTTACTCGTAGCGGGTAATCGAGAGAGCACATAATTGCCAGTGCAAACCCGGCAGTCAGTCCGGTCACTGCTCCGGTGAAAGAGATGAAACGAACAGGACCTCTGACATCCGAAGTTGCGTGGTCAAGATGGTGGTTTGGAACCGGAGAGTACACTTTGTACTCCATATCCTGATCCTTCGCTGTATTCACAGCAGCGATCGCATCATCCAAAAACTCAAACACCCCAACTACGACTCTATTTCCCTTCATCGCTCAATTCCCATTTACCAATCCAGCTATCGAAAATCCCGACTCTCAACAAACATACTAGTGATGCTCAAGATTCTTCCTATCCCTCGCTGGCGGAGGAAGAATCATTTTTATCTCGGTGATTGCTACAGCAGGAAAGAACTTAATAAAGAGCGTCATGTACATTCCAAACCAACCGAATGCACCAACGGTAATTCCAGCTTCTACCCAGCTAAAATTGTATCCTCCCCAAGCAGATGGCAAGAACTCTCGAGCCAACGAGGTGAAGATAATATTAAAACGCTCCAACCACATACCGATGTTGATAACGATGGAGAGAGCAAACAAGTACGCTATGTTTGTTCGAAGCGGCTTGTACCAGAGAGATAGTGGAGCAATACAGTTACAAAATGTCATGCCCCAAAACGCCGGCGCAAACTCCCCAAACGGCCGGAACCAAAACTGGTACCGTTCAAAAAGGTTATTACTCCACCATGCCGTGTAAAATTCAGTGACATAAGCGTAGGTGACGATACCACTCGTAAGCATGATGAGCTTTGACATCGCTTCAAAATGCTCTTTCCGGACCAGGGCGTGGAGGCCATACACTTCTCTAAGCGGCACAATCAGGGTAATAACCATCGCCACCCCGGAGAAGATCGCTCCAGCAACGAAGTACGGAGGGAAGATAGTCGCGTGCCAACCAGGCACGTTCCCCATGGCGAAGTCCCAAGAAACCACACTATGCACGGATACGACGAGAGGAGTCGCTAACGCGGCGAAGATGAGGTACGCCTCTTCATAATGGTGCCAAGACTTGTGGTTACCGTTCCAGCCGATAGAGGTGGCAGTGTAGAGCAGTTTACGAATTTTTGTCTTCGCAGCATCTCGAGCAACCGCAATATCGGGGATAAGGCCTACAATAAAAAACAGGGCTGATACAGTGAAGTAGGTCGAAACCGCGAACACGTCCCAGAGAAGCGGTGAACGAAAATTCGGCCAGAGCATCCGTTCGTTCGGGTACGGCAAAAGCCAGTACGCAAACCAAGGACGTCCAACGTGAATAAGTGGGAACAATCCAGCGGTCATAACCGCAAAAACGGTCATCGCCTCAGCCAATCGGTAAATCGGCATTCTGAATCGAGCACGGAAGAGGTAGAGCACCGCAGAA
>JAGRAT010000536.1 GCA_020434495.1 Bdellovibrionales bacterium
GTTGGCGTTGCTGTTGGTGTCGGGGTAGCCGTAGGTGTAGGCGTTGCTGTTGGTGTCGGGGTAGCCGTAGGGGTTGGAGTCGGTGTTGGTGTTGGCATTGAGTCGCTTGACTCATATGCACCAATATCGCAGTTCGAGTCCCCTTGAGGTCTCACTAATCCACGTTGGTCTAAATTCAAAACCGGAAATGCCGCACAAACAGAAGGATCTCCTCCGCCCAATGCAGAGCTCCCGGCTCCTATCGGCAGAGCATAGGTCAAAATAGAAGGAATACTGAAAGTGAGTTCTGGAGACCCAATAATTGGATCTTGAGTGAAAGCTGAAGTATTCGCGCACGGGGCGCTTGCGGGAAATACAATTGAATTAACACTCTCAGAGGAAGTTGTCCCTCCATCACAGTTATCCCCCGATGTTGCCGCTGAGTTGTTTGAGAGAATTACATTTTGAAGGAGAACTTCATCGTTAGCGGTTCCAACATTATCTCCGTCTCCTTGGTTGAAAATTCCCCCTCCCTGATCAGACATATTATCCGCAATGGTTACATTAATCAGAGAAAGCAAAGCATCGTTTCTTCTTGTTACAACAGCACCCCCTCGACCAGCTGCAGAGTTAAGGGAGAAGGAGCTATTCGCTACCGTTACATCATCGCCGCTCCGATCGTTCGCAAACGCTCCTCCATCACCGGCACTCATGTTGCCGATAAAAGAGCTTCCGACCACAAGGGCCGGGCCAAAGGTGAAAATCGCTCCCCCGGCACCGTTTGCACCATTCACCTTGTTCGGATCAGTCAGAGAGTCGAAAGGAGCAGGAAGCGGAATTGGGGTGGTGCCGAAGTGGGAAAAGTTCACTAGGAGATTACCAGTGGACGAGTTATAGATAGCTCCTCCGTGCCAGTTATCTCCTGTAACTTCATTCCCAGAAAAGGCAGAGGCCGTAATGTTCATCGTAGCACTGTTGTGGATAGCTCCACCGCCAGAATTTGTACTGTCTCCACTGGCCGCAGTATTTCCGTCGAACAAGCTTCCTACGATATTAGCGACACTCGTGGTGAAGTAAATTGCACCACCTCGTCCTCCATCAGTATCGCCTGATGGATCTGCGCCAGCCATATTATCGGTAAAGAAGGAGCCGCTTATTGTTAATGGAAATCCACTTCCTTTTCGAATGGCTCCACCGTCGTCTCCAGCGGAATTTCCGTCAAACACACACCCTTCGATATCCACCGTGCCAGCGCTATTGATAGCCCCTCCGTCATTATCAGCGGTGTTGTTATTAAAAGCACCGCCATTACATTCCACCAGCGAGCCAACGCCATTCGCGAGAATGGCGCCACCAGCAGCATCCTTTCCATTCTCAAGCGTTACGAGATTCAGTCGCAGAGCACCATTACTAGACGGTACGGTAAACATACGGGTAGCGTTTCCACCAGAAATAGTGACGGCACCTTGGATGGTAATATCGGTAATGACGGAAATATCATCCAAGAGAGTGATTGAAGAAACTCCACTGAAGGTTATGGTGTCAGCACCAGAACCTGCAGGACAATCATTAGAACTTTGCGTGTCCTGGTTTGCATTCTGAATTGCTTCCCGAAGGCTACATGGACCGTCCCCGGGGTCATCGAGATTGGCGACCGAAGCGTCATCTGCCGAAGAATCCACTACAATGTTAATTGCCCAGGCAGAACTTGCACTGCCGAATATGCTGCCAAACAAAATGGTGCTGACAAACAAGGGATAAAAGAAAATGGAGAAAAAAGAGGAAAGGAAACGAAAAAAAGACTTCTCTATTTGAAAGACGCCTTCGATACAGCGAGAACACATCTTTGACTCCTATGCGGACCCAACATAAATTACAAAAAGATTGAACCCTCTGTCCCGAACCACCAAAATCCTAAGCGGCAACAAGCTATCATCGATGGAACTCACGAGTAAAGAAGTCCCTGTTTGGGCCTCCTCTCTCAATAAATATCAAACAAGATCGGCAACATTGCTGTGCAAGGGAAAGTGCTATGCAAGGGGGAGATCGCTTCTTGAGCGACACAAGGCGTCATGAAGCTTTACGACCCCATGAAGATCTGAGTCCGACTCTCTGCCAATAGTCTCCAGAAAGTCAGCGGTG
>JAGRAT010000537.1 GCA_020434495.1 Bdellovibrionales bacterium
CGAGGTATTCGAGCATAGCTGTGCCGATGCCAAGCCCCCGAAGATCGTCACGAACCACCATCGTAGTTATACAGAATACCCTTCCTTCTTGGGAATGTGTTTCTCTCGGATCTTCTC
Organism: Bdellovibrionales bacterium; assembly: GCA_020434495.1. Classification (GTDB taxonomy): domain Bacteria; phylum Bdellovibrionota_C; class UBA2361; order UBA2361; family RFPC01; genus RFPC01. The sequence continues at coordinate 118 of JAGRAT010000537.1, forward strand.
CCATCTTCGGAGAGCGGAAGTCGTTCCACTTTTCGGAGCTGCAGTAACCTACAATCGCGCCACCAACACGAGCGACAATGAAGCCATCAGGGTAAGTTTGTTGCTGAAGTTTAATTATTTCTGGCGGATTATCGGTGCCGAATGGCCCAAAGACTGACTTTTCGAGCTGGAAGGTTGCTTCGAGTTCGTCGGGCGAATTGACCTCGCCTATTTCAAAATCTGTGTGCGACATAACGTTCAAGGTGAATTGAGTGAACCTCCTCTAATGTAGTTTGGAGAGGTGTCCACTTTTCGGGAGGAGGTTCACTCCGATGACCTTCATTGTTATCCCTTCAATTGTTGATTTACAAACCAAGAAACATTCTCAGCAAATTCTCGATTAATCTAGAGAACATCTTTTGAAAAGGTCTGCGAATGGCAGAAGTCTTGATAATACCGACTGAGCATACTGAACGCCGAATTTACTTCATAAGAGAGCAGAAAGTGATGCTCGATAGTGAGTTAGCGTCGTTATATGAGTCCGAGACCAAGTACCTAGTGAGAGCGGTGAAGAGAAACCCAGAAAGGTTCCCGGAGGATTTTGCATTTCAGCTGCCAGATCAAGAGGTTGATGCTTTGAGGTGCCAAATTGGCACCTCAAAGCCAGGAAGAGGCGGACGGCGCTACAATCCTTGGACATTCACCGAACATGGCATCTTAATGCATTCAAGTGTCCTTCGAAGTAATCGGGCTGCCCAGGTCAACGTGCAGATCATGCGCTCTTTCGTGAGATTAAGAGAAATGGCTGCATCTCACGAGTACTTAATACAGCGCCCAGATGACCTCGAGGAGCGTTACGATAAAAACTTTCGGGAGGTATTCACGACCTTGAAAGAGAGGATCGAAACACCACCAAACAAAAAGAATTCAATCGGGTTTAGAGGGAAATAGCTCGAAGGGATAACGTTGGCGGAGAGGGGGCGAAATTTGCTCCAGCAAATTGAGCTCCCTCTCATCCGGTTGGTTAGGCATCCTTACTTTTTCTCGATGCTCTCACGAACGTAATTAGTCCAAATATGTACAGTCACATAATCTTGGCCTATCACGATACCTTCAACCGTATACTTTTTCGACTTATCTAGTTTATCAATTGAGTGGCCCGCAACGGGATACAGATCAATCCAAAAAGGGGTTTCCTTGATGTGCCACTGATAAGCAGGACCAGCAAGCCCCAGTATCTCCCGGTATTCAATTTCAAAAACCTCAGGGGCGGGAACTTTATCCAAAAGAGACTTAATTCGTTTTGTTGCCTCTGAAACTTCCGCGTTGAGCACCGCAGCCGGGGTGAACACGGAGAGCATAACCACAACAACGAATTTCAAATGGCACTTTGTCACATCTCTAAGATGCATAACGTTTACGAGCACCGGGCGAATAGCTTTGTTACCTTTCATCAGGATGTTACCACCGTCTAGGGAGTAGGCAAGAACCATCGGGCAGTGCGTATCGATTAGTATTTGAAAGTTAAACGCAGAGCACGCAGAGGAACGCAGAGAGAATGGAACTGAATGAAATATCTGGTGAAGTGGTTGATGCCGCGATGGTGGTGCATAGAGCATTGGGTCCTGGACTATTGGAACATGCTTACCAAGCCTGTCTGAAACACGAGTTACTGCAACGAGATTGAAGGTGCTGTCTGAAGTAGGGATGCCGATTCGGTACGGCACCGCCACCATCGATGTCGAGTATCGCCTGGACCTGGTAGTGGAAGACCAACTGATCGTAGAACTAAAAGCCGTGCAAAACGTAGCCCCGGTTCATAAAGCGCAACTCTACTCGTATCTTCGCCTCGGTGATAAACCGCTCGGTCTGTTACTGAATTTTCATGTAAAGCTTATGAAGGACGGCATCCACAGAATTGCCAATAACGCCCCAGATTAATTCCCGCCGAGTAAACCGGGGGGTTTTCACCCCCAGTTTCTCACAGAACCGTACGTGACGGTCTCCCGTCATACGGCTCTT
>JAGRAT010000538.1 GCA_020434495.1 Bdellovibrionales bacterium
GCTGGGTTCCATCCTGCGCCTACCCTTGCACTCAACTCCTCGTTCATATTGGCGACCATACGAGCAAACGATATGCAGGATGCAGGGGAAGCTTCGCCGTAAATTCGGTTCCCGTATACCTGATCTGCCTGCAGAATGACTCGTAGTAAGCCTTGAACGTCGAGGTCCGAAAAGTCCACGAGCTGAGCACATGCAGCTGAAATTTGAGTTTCTATATCGCACTCCTCCTCTCCGCCGATAAGTTGAAGCCCTTCTATGATAGCCTCGGTTGACTTTGCGGCGCGCTCTCCTTGGGTCCGGTCCAGTTCAACCAGCATACACTTCCATTCAGGCTCAAACTGATGAGCAAAATTCTCGGAAAGTATTGGAAGGAGCTCTCTTCTTAGAACGGAATCATTCGATACTAGGGCCATCGCCTCACAGAATAACTGCCTTCCCAAGGGATCCTTCAGAAGGTGGGGAGCGCCGTACCGTGGCGTGACGAGCCGCTCAATCGCCAGCGGTTCCCCTGAGATAGTGTTCACCTGCCGAGAGTGAGCGTCCACAGCCCCCCTATCCAGCCCGACAAGAACCTCTCTGGCTGCGGCCACCCAAGGGAGGTAATAGGACTGCGAGGAGTCAGGGACTCCAAGAGGAAACAATCTCATTAGTACCGAGGGGCGTTGCTCATGCACAGGCTTTCCAAGAAGAACTTCACGACCAATTGAGTCTGGAATGTAAAAGTCGCGAGTGAGTTGTTCGCCGTCTTCTACTTCCGTACTCTTTTCACGAACCTGTAGTTGCCGCTCATGGATCAGATCCGACAAAAAAGTAGTCGAAAGATTCTGCAATGCTGCTCTTACTTCTTGCCGGGGGAGCTCAAAGAGACTAACGAAGGAGCGAGTTTGTGCTTGAGGCGAATACTCTGATCTGAAGGCAGGGTTTTCCTCTCGGTGTTCTTGCTCTTCTGTAAACGCAATGCTTGAGAGGATTCTCTTCGCAAGCTTTCCTGACGGCCCCTCAGCATATTTATAGTCATGAATGGCTTTTGCTAAGAGCGCGACCTGCTGGTTATCATCTAAACTCGCAATGAATTCAGCGGTTCTCTCCAGCCAAACTGCTGGAGCAACTTTTCTCGCCCCTTCCCCATCCTCTGACAGCTCCTGTAAACGGAGCAGAATTTCCGGAGCAATCTCCTCGTTATTGGGGAGCGACACCTCACTATCATTTGGAGTATCTCCGGGAGACGTTTTGCGGGGGATATGCTGGTCAGGAGAACTTCCCATCTCTATGCCTTCAATTTCGACACCCCGACCGTGTAATACTTATGGAGCTCTTTGGCCCAATTGTTACCTGAAAGCCGATTATTCTATCTTGGAAAAAGACCCCCCTATCTCCTCCCTCAATGGCATCCATCGAAACATCACACGATTTTCATTTTTAAGGGCACAATGCACTTTTACTGATCATAACACTATTTAGAAGCAGGTAGATGGGGGACCTTGGCTCTCTCCTCTACGCCCTTACACAAGGAAGCGAGTTATGAAAATCAATATTTCTTCTATTATGATGACGTTCATCCTCTCTTCCATTTGGCTGTCAGTTGAGTTCGCCTCGGCACAAGAAATCTTTAGTGAAAACGTCAATACCTTACGAGTATGCACTTGCTACTGCGAAGCCACTATTGGAAGCACTACCAAAGATCTCTACCATCCAATACGGAATGCGGGCTCCTCTGGTCGAGGAAGTACAAGCCGTTATCGATTTGAAAACATCTCTCAAAGTGATTGCGAGGATCTTGAAGACAACGATACTACCTGCCAAGGCTATTGGAATCTCGATACAGAGACACTCACCAAAGGCGAGCTCAAAAGATGTAATTGGACGCTGGAGTATCAACCGAGTTCGGGAGAATCCACTCTCAATCGAAGAGAGAATTTCGACGTAAACGAACTATCGATTTTCATCGAGGCTCTTTCAGGGCCTACCAAATGAAATAGTAACGTAAACCCACAAATGCCCCTAGAGGGGCGGCGCACCCCCGCGTCGCTCCTCTTTTTTTTGCTATACTGTCCGCAAATGAAATTCCCGGTCTCGCCTTCGAAAGCTGATCGCTCTCGGCTGATTCTACGGGCAGT
>JAGRAT010000053.1 GCA_020434495.1 Bdellovibrionales bacterium
CATTTACATCGTTCTCGTAAAATACATTGGCTTCATTTACCCGGGCAGCAATTTCAGCGTTTGTGTCTGGTTCCAGAGAACCATAGAGATTGTCTGCTACTGTGTAGATTTCAGCGATTTTTAACGGTCCTGAAGATCTCGTATGAGGATCGGTTGAACTTGCCGGAACATGAGAGCCCTCTTCTGAGCCACAACCGATAAGTGGCAGATTCTCAACTTGCACAGGATGTACTTCTGTGGTCACCGTACGGGCATTTGAAAAAAACGAAGAGTGTAACTCGAGGAAGTGTTGTTTTCTGTCTATAACAAGATGGGCTGTCATAAATAGACCGAATTCTTCGTCATCTTTTTCGTATAAAGTTGCCGCTACACGGCGATGAAATACACGGATTTTTTTCCTCCGCTGCGATCTGTGTTTTCCCCGAGAGATAACTCGTCGTAGTTCTCCTCGGAGAAGAAATATCCCTCGTTTATCTTCGAAATCCCCAATTGCCTGACTATTGATTCGTACCCAATCGTCCTTGGTCTGTCGGTCAATCTTGAGGATGATGGTCAGACCTCTTCGGACTCTGATAGACATTGTAGAAGGAGTCAGAGCACGGGTGCTGAATTCGCCGTAACTCGGATCTGCGGAGACAGAATTTTCTCCACGCAGGTGCTGAATCAGAATATCTGTCCCAACGAGTTTTGCGGGGAGTGACTTCTCCCCTGCAAATGCCTGAAACGGTAGCGCTCCCATTAGGAGACCCGCAAATAGTAAAATGAGAATGCTCGGTGATTTCATCATTCGCTGTAAATTAGGTTCCTTTCTCAACTCAAGAACTATCGGTGGAAAAGGCTCAGGGGCTTAGCCTTATAGCCGGAATACCAGCCAGGTCTCTACGAAATATTGTGAGAGTTATTAGGAGGCAGAGTGGCTCCATTATGTGCCTGTCCTAATCTTGCTTATCTTGAGTTAAGAGATGTGCCTGTCCCGTTTTGATATGTTCAGTTCAGAGAATTGCCTGTCCCATTTTGATAAATGCGGGCTAGGCGGTTGTCTCTTGGCTGTCCAGCTGGCATGCTCGCGTCATGGAAGAGGCGGAGATAAAGTACCGATTTGCTGGGCTAAAATTGCTCGTGGGATTAGCTTCGGTGATGATCGTAGCTGCGGGTCTACGAGAGGCTCAAGCAGTATTTGTACCAATTCTCTTCTCGTTTTTTCTGGCGATGCTTGGTACCCCAGGAACTCGGTATCTCAATAAACGCATTGGGCTACCGAAGGTATTTGCCGTCCTTATCGTTGCTGCCGTCATAATCGCGGGCTTGGTCGCGATTGGAAATCTCTTCTACGGATCGATTCAAGAGTTTCGAACTGCCCTTCCCAAGTATTCTGGGAATCTCAATGCCCTCGCTGACCGGCTGGATAACCAGTTGAAGGACTTTGGATTAAATTACTCGACTCAGATGCTGCTCGATTCGCTGGGGCCAGATGCGGTGGTAGATGTCGTGAGTGGTACACTTAAAGGGCTAGTCGGAGCGTTATCTGTTCTAGTTGTAGTCTTAGTCGCTATGATCTTTATGCTCTATGAGGCGACAGACTTTAAGAGCAAATTGCGAATTGCGATGGGGGAAGCCTTTCAGCCGAGTCGATTCGAAAGTGTTTCGACCGATGTTCAACGTTATGTGGGAATTAAGACTGTAACGAGCCTAATCACGGGAATTTCCGTGGGACTCTTAAACTACATTATGGGAGTCGATTTCTGGCTTTTATGGGGTCTTATCGCTTATATCCTTAACTACATTCCCTTTGTTGGTTCAATCATCGCATCCATACCAGCGATCATCTTGGGATTTATGATTGGTGGTCCAGGCACGGGAGTCACGTTAATTATCGCTTATACCGCGATTAACAATGGAATTAGCAATTTTTTAGAGCCGGTGATGTTGGGACCACGCTTGGGACTTTCTCCGTTGGTAGTCTTTCTCTCGTTGATTATTTGGGGATGGATTTGGGGCCCAGGGGGTGCGTTATTGTCTGTTCCCCTCACCATGATTTTAAAAATTCTTCTTGAGCACAGTGAAGAGTTTCATTGGGTAGCGATTCTTATGAATAATCGAGTAGTCGTTGCCAAAAAGAAGGCTGCCTCCGAGGATCCTCAACCTGCATAGCCACATAAAGACACCTTAGCATCAGGCAGGAGAGGTTCATTTTGTGAATTGTTTATGAAACTTAAACTTATAACATCGTGATTTCAAATAGTTATGTCGATCGGCTACATTTTCTCCATAGCCAGCAGATGGCGCTCGTGTTACCTCCTATAGTGTGAGGATCAGTGAAACAGAGCATTACTCTCAAGAGACTGACGGCATTCGAATTACCGTCTTCCCGGAGTATCTCGAGGAGAGCTCCGATCCCACGGAATCTACCTACGCCTTCTCCTATACCATCGCTATTGAGAATCTAACGAGTTACCAAGTAAAGCTCCTTGAGCGACATTGGGTTATCTCTTCTGGCGGGTCGCATTTGGCCGAGGTAGTTGGTCCTGGAGTCCTTGGAGAACAGCCGAGCATCGATGCCGGTGAAATTTTCGAGTATACCAGCACTACCGTCATTCAGGATCCGATGGGCCGAATGGAAGGGAGCTATACTTTTCGAACCGAAGACGGACGCTATCTTGAAGTTCCTATCCCTTCGTTCGAGCTCCATTATCCAATTGTGTTTCACTAAGATTCCAATCTTTTAGGGTACATAATCTTTTCGGTTAAGGGAACAAACACCAGTTTCTTTCAGACGGTAGTGAGTTACTCCCCTCAGTAATAATGCTTGAGCTGATCTATCTCTCTGCGAGATGGTAGTGGCCTAACGAATTTCCTTTGAGGGGATATGTCGCGAATTACAAAAATCTTAGTCGCTAATCGGGGAGAGATCGCAATTCGTATTCTTCGTGCTGCATCAGAGCTACGAATTCGAACCGTCGCCATTTATACCTACGAAGATCGGTATTCTCTCCATCGCTATAAGGCGGATGAATCATATCAGATTGGCCCTCGAGAGGAAGCGCTAAAGCCATACCTTGATATCGATGAGATCATCGAGCTTGCCGTTCGAAATGGAGTTGATGCCATTCACCCAGGATATGGCTTTTTATCCGAGAATGTTGAGTTTGCAAAGCGATGCGGAGAGCAAGGAATTCGGTTTATTGGTCCATCTCACACGGCGATGGAAAAGCTCGGGAACAAAGTCCACGCAAAGAGAGTGGCCGTGGATGCTGGAGTGCCGGTAATTGAAGAGAGCAAGGAGCCGCTGACTTCAGTCGAGATCGCTAAAAAAGAAGCTAAGAGAATTGGGTTTCCGGTAATGCTCAAGGCCGCAGCAGGAGGTGGAGGCCGAGGTATGCGGGTGATACGAGATGAGAAAGCTCTTGATTCGCTGTTCGATGAGGCGCGAAAGGAAGCCGAGCGTGCTTTTGGTAGTGGGGAAGTTTTCCTAGAGAAGTATATATCTAACCCTAAGCATATCGAAGTACAGATCCTCGGCGATCATCACGGAAATATTGTGCATCTTTTCGAGCGCGATTGTTCGGTCCAGCGAAGATTCCAAAAAGTTATCGAAGTCGCTCCGGCGTTTACCATTGATCAAAGCATGAGGAAAAAGCTTTGGGCCTATGCCACCACGATCGCAAAAGCGGTGGATTATACAAACGCTGGAACGGTCGAATTTCTTATCGATGAAGCAGGTGAAATCTATTTTATAGAAGTCAATCCACGTATCCAGGTGGAGCATACTGTTACCGAGGAAGTTACTGGGATCGATCTCGTGAGAACTCAGATTCTCATTACCGAAGGGAAAGCACTTGCTAGTGAGGATATTGGCATCCCTTCTCAGAGCGCTATTCAACACAATGGATTTGCCATTCAGTGTCGGATTACTACGGAAAATCCAGAAAAGGAGTTCGTGCCTGACTACGGTAGGATTATTACTTACCGGAGTCCTGGAGGGTTCGGGATTCGGCTTGATGCTGGGAGTGCTTACAGCGGAGCAGTTATCTCCCCGTTTTTTGATTCCTTGTTAGTGAAAATTACCGCGTCTGGTAGAAGTTTTGAAGGAACCATTTCTCGTCTCTCTCGAGCTCTTCGGGAATTCAGGGTTCGTGGTGTTAAGACGAATATTCCATTTCTTCTCAATGTTATTAACCACGAAGAGTTTATTTCAGGAAAAGCGACGGTAAACTTTATCGGCGAACACCCAGAGGTCTTCAAATTTTCTCGGGGGCAGGATCGCGCAAATAAGGTCATTCAGTATCTTGCGCACGTTAATGTGAATGGCAATCCAGACGTCAAGGAACGCCCAAATCTCAGCTCTCTTAGACGTCCCCGGGTTCCAAGTGTTCCACTACATGTTGACTATCCGAACGGAAGTAAGAATCAACTGCGCGCCCTTGGACGGAAGCCCTTCTGCGAGTGGTTGCTAAAAGAGAAGCGAGTGCTCGTTACTGATACAACCATGAGGGATGCGCACCAGAGTCTCCTCGCTACTCGAATGCGTACTATCGATATGACTCGGGTAGCGGATGGGTTTGCTAAGGAGAACTCAGAACTCTTCTCCCTCGAGATGTGGGGTGGAGCCACTTTCGATGTTTCGATGCGATTTCTTAAGGAGTGCCCCTGGGATCGGCTCATCAAAATTCGAGAGGCTGTACCAAATATTCTCTTGCAGATGTTAATCCGGGGATCGAATGCAGTTGGTTACTCTGCGTACCCTGACAACCTCATTGTGGCTTTTATTGAAGAATCGTCTCGACTCGGGATGGATGTGTTTCGAATCTTCGACTCCATGAACTGGATTCCAGCTATGGAAAAATCCATCGAAACCGTGAATGAGCGGACGGAAGCTTTAGCAGAGGCCTGCGTCTGTTATACCGGAGACTGTCTCGATCCGAAGGAAAATTTCTTCACCGTTAAGTACTATGTGAAACTGGCAAAAGAGCTGGAGAATAGAGGAGCCCACCTTCTCTGTATCAAGGATATGGCAGGCCTTTTGAAGCCTGCTGCAGCAACTGAGCTTATAAAGGCGCTAAAACAAGAGATCGGCATTCCCATTCATCTTCACACTCACGATACTTCCAGTTTGCAAGTTGCAACTTACCTTGCTGCTGTAAATGCTGGAGTCGACATCGTTGATTGTGCGCTCGCTTCTATGTCTGGCCTAACGTCTCAGCCGAATATGAACGCTTTTGCTGCATCACTGGATGGGCATGAGCGAGATCCTAAGCTCAATCTCGATTCATTGAACAATTTTTCTAATTATTGGGGAGCAATTCGAGATTGCTACTCTCCATTCGAATCTGGATTGCGTGCTGGAACGGCAGAGGTCTATGAGCATGAGATTCCAGGAGGACAGTACTCAAATCTTCAGCCGCAAGCTCGTGCACTTGGGCTTGCAGATAACTTTGATGTCATAAAGCGAAACTATATCGCTGCCAATAGAATACTTGGTGGGCTTATCAAGGTAACCCCGTCTTCAAAGGTTGTTGGGGATCTTGCGTTGTTCATGGCCTCGAACGGGTTAACCGAAGAAGAGGTGTTGGAGAAAGCCGCCGAACTTTCTTTCCCCGAATCGGTAAAAGGTTTTCTACGAGGTGATCTTGGGCAGCCACCAAAGGGATTCCCAAAAGCCTTCCAGGAGGCGGTGTTGAAAGGGGAACAGCCGATATCTGGCCGACCGAATGAGCATCTTGAACCGGTAAACTTAGAAGCCGAGTATAAAGACCATCAAGAACGGTACCCTTTGCGGCCTCGATACTGTGACTATCTTTCGCACAAACTCTACCCCAAAGTCTTTGAAGAATTTATGGCTATTTCAGAACAGTTTGGAGATCTCTCAGTTATTCCTTCTCCCTCTTTCTTTTATGGTCTTCCTCAGGGAAAGGAAGTTCGAGTAGAAATTGCGCCGGGGAAAAAGCTCATCATCGAGTTTGAATATGTGACAGAGCCAGATGCTGAAGGGAAATGTACTGCATATTTCAAATTGAATGGACAAAGCCGAGGAGTCGAGGTGTTCGATGAAACTTCAGGGATAACGAGAAAATCGAACCCAAAGGCGAACGGGGATGGAGAGATCGGAGCACCCTTGCAGGGAAAACTCTCCGCTGTTCAAGTAAAAGTGGGGCAGGTGGTGAAAAAAGGGGACCCGCTCTTTGTCATTGAGGCGATGAAGATGGAAACATCAGTTGAAGCTACTCAGAATGGGAAAGTAGAAGCATTGCCGCTGACCGTTGGGAGTCTAGTTGAGGCCAAGGATCTTATTGTGAAGCTGGCGCTGTAAATCTTGCTCTTAGCACCTTCTCACTTCTGAGGCGACAGAGACAATCCCATGATGGTCTAAGGCGGCTCTGGCAAGCCGGGCATTTTTGTCGAAGTGCCGAGCATACTCCGGATAAAGCTGTGCCAGACTTGCATTAAAGGTCATAAGAGCCGCTGTAACTCCAAGTTGACGTGTCAGCTCCTTTTTGTGATCGCTCTTCACTTCATCGGCCGATGACATGACAGTTACTCGAGCAGAGAATGCGGCTCGTCGAGAATTCTGAAGGGTACTAATGGTTGAAACCGAGAAATAGTCTGCGACCCCCGCACCCCCTCGACAAGCCCATCCACTCGTGGCAATAGCGCTGGAGGTGACTCGAGCAGGAATGGCAGCTAAAAGCCCCTCTGCTGCGTGTACAACAGTAGCTGGCTCAGCAATAGCACTTGGCTGAAGCTGATAGAGAGGCACGCCAAAAGCCTTTTTAAATGATGGAGCGTACCAAACGACAGAATGATCGAAGTATTTCGCAACACCGGGATACGAGTGAAAGAGAGAAGAGATGGCACCACCGGTGAAACTCTCGCCGAGAGAAATACCTCGGTGTCTTAGCTGTTTAAGGGCGGGAAGGGTCGTAGCATAAACGACATCATTCACCCTTTTAATTTGAGTAATGTCCGGATGATTTTCCGGCTGAAATGTCTTGTTTGCCTTATCTGTCAGATTATGAACAAGCATGGAGCGGAATAAATTGTTTCCCCCCTTGTCATCAATCCATCTTCCGAGATAGTGCAGAGTTGCCATGGTGGCGAGGATCTGGGCTCTTCGCCATCTGTCGACCCTGTCTCCGCCAACGAGCTGTGGTATAACAATGGTGTCTCCATTGAAGAATCCGGCCCTCTCGGAGATGTAGGTGTGAACGGGGCTTATGCCGTTTGGATTTAAGTTGCCGTTAAATCCGACTATCGTATCAGTAGGCAAGTCGTGAATATCTCTCCATTTGCCAGTAAAGTGGTTGAACATGCGATTTGTATGGGGATCGTGAAAGCCAACCCGAACGGATTTTTCGCCAGTAAACACCAATTGTGCCAGGTTGCTAGAGATGCTTATTTCGCCGTCTAAATACTGACCAACGTCTGGGTTCCGAACAAATGAGTTTGCGCATGTTCCTGGTGCTGCCCCACCCTGAATGGCGATAGACCCCCGACCAGTCTTCTGAACAAGGTCCCTCATTGAAGTGTGGACAAGAGCAGCAAGGGTATTCTTCGCAAATCTTAACTCGTGAGTCGAAAGTTTCGCTGCTTGATCTATGAGGATTTGGGTATGGGGGACGTGGTACTTTTTAAACAATACAGCGGGGAGTTCAGAGGAATCGAGCGCAATTTTCTTGTCAGGCTCAATGGGGCCCTTTTCATCCGGGGTGCCGGTGGTGGTATCATTGCGAGAGTCGCTATCGATATCAAGCATGGTAGTTCCAAAGAACCGTAATGTAGTTATGGAGAAGGAATATAAAAAATATCACTTCTTCATATACGGTAAGAAGTGAGATCTTACTTTATTACGATAAAGTAGGAAAGATGTGCGAGATTGAATATTGAATACGCTTATTCATATATGGATTTTGGGAGTTGATGAATTTACTCAACTTTTCTTCCGAAGAAGAGCCATTATCGCTCTCGCCCTGTACGCCTTTGTCGTTTGTTTCGTTGTCTACGGGTTTCACCGTGCTGACCACACAGTAAACGCCTACCTAACCGAGCAGGGCATGCCCGAGATGAAGGGGGATGAGGTCTTAAAGAAGATGGGAGACCTCTCGCAGCTGCCTTGGGCGAAGACTATCTTGAATTGGCCGCTAACGTTTCCCCTGTTTCAATTCTTGGCGATATTTTGGATGACCGAGCTTATAGCGATTATGAGTTGCGACATTGTGAGTGGGGATCGCGAGAGGGGGACCTTGCGGTTTCTCTTTCTCAGAACTTCTCGGTCGGCCTTTTACGCTGGAAGATTTTTAGCCCATCTTCTCTTGTATGTGATCTTACACGTTCTTTCTCTCGCGTTGCTTACCGTAGTAACGGTGTGGTCGAGCGAGAAGCTTACATATGGTGACTGTATCACCCCTCTTCTTGCTTACAGTTGGGCGCTTATTCCATTGATTATATTGTCGCTCTGTATGACCCTTTTTGCCTCTTCGATTTCGAGTTCTATTGTAGGTTCATTGCTGAAGCTTCACCTGCTTTGGATACCGGTGTTTTTCGTGATTCTCTATGACTTGCACCCCATGATGTCCTGGCGAACGCTAACGGGCATAGTGGTACCACTCGATCAGTTTGCAACAGCAAATATCTTAGGGAATGTAGCCATTGCTCTTACTTTTTTCCTTTTGGGATTCCTTATCTTCAGGAGATCGGAAGTATAGTGGGAACACCAGCGCTTGAAATTAAGGGGTTAGAGAAGAAATTTCGTAGGCTGCGAGCTCTAGCAGACCTGACTTTTCAGGTGCCACAGGGAGTAACTTGCGCCTTCGTGGGGGCTAACGGAGCCGGGAAGACTACGACGTTCTCTGTCATTGGCGGCTTTCTAAGGCCGACAAAGGGAGAAATTTTTATTCAGGGCGTACCAGTAAAACCACTTTCGCAAGCCGAAGGAAGGGTTGGAGTGCTCCCGCAAGATATGCGTTTTTTCGAAGAGCGTACCGTTGAAAGTCAGCTTGTGCTTTTTGCTCGTCTGGTCGGGATTTCTGGGGGGACGCTACATGAGGAGGTGACGAGAGTACTCTCTGCAGTAGGGTTAAGCGAGAAGCGGACCGAGCCGGCGCGAGCGCTCTCTCGTGGCATGAGGGTGCGATTGGGCATTGCCCAGGCGCTTATCGGTTCCCCAGAACTCTTGTTGCTGGATGAACCGTTAGCTGGACTAGATCCCGTGGTTCGCGCGCAGGTGAAGGAGCTCATTCAAGAACTTCACGGGAAGGTGACGGTCATAGTGAGTTCTCATGAATTAGGAGAGCTTCAGACTTTCTGTGATTATATCGTTGCAATTGATAGAGGCCACTGCCTCTTTTCGGGACCGATGGAGGAGGCCCTTGGTGCTGGTGATCAGTTCATCACTTACCACTTGGGAGCGGCGCCAAGAGATCTCCAGGAACTCGAAGCGAGAATCTCCCCCCTTCCAGCGATTGTCGAGAATGAGACAAAACTGCTCGTGCAATTCGGAACTGAATCGCCCGGAAGGGTTAATGAGAAGGTTCTCTCTTGGTTGCTTGAAAAAAAGATTCCTATCCTCCAAGTTATTCATCAGCGAAGCCTTGAAGAGGCTTACCTGAAGTTTGTTACCAAGTAGTCGGCAGTGGTTATTCGGCAGTAGTTATTCAGTCATGGCAATTATTGATCTCTACAATCGGATGGGGGGAGAAGAAGGAGTTCGTCGCCTTATTGATGTTTTCTATGATCATATGGACGCTCTTCCAGAAGCGAGGCTCGTTCGCGCTCTCCATCCCCCGGATCTCGCTGAATCTCGAGCGAAGCTCTTTATGTTTCTCTCTGGCTGGAGTGGAGGGCCCAATCTGTATATTGAGAAATATGGGCATCCAAGACTTCGCATGCGACATATGCCTTTCTCTATTGGAGAAGTTGAGCGTGATCAATGGATGCTCTGTATGCGTAAAGCGCTTGATGAGTGCATTCGAGATGAGGAAGTAAAAGCCTTCCTCGATGAGCGGTTCAGCCACATCGCTGACTTCATGCGCAATCAATAAGATTTACTACCGTCCGGATTGCTAACACGTATTCTTAAGTCTGATTTTGCAGCTCTTCATGAGCTTTTCGAAGAAGCTGCTCTGTCGTCTCCCAATCAATACAGGCGTCGGTAATTGACTGTCCGTATTCAAGGATACCACTCTCATTCGGAAAGTCTTGTCTTCCACCTTTCAGATGACTTTCAATCATGAGCCCACGGATTGGGCTACTACCAGCCTTATTACGTCCCTGTTTAATCTGCGAAATGCAGTCGTTAAAAACGAGAGGTTGCCGTGAGTGGTCCTTTTTCGAGTTTCCGTGGCTACAATCGACCATAATGGATTCGCTCAACCCTGCGGCCTTTAAAGTTGCAGCACACTCGGCCACAGAAACAGAATCGTAATTTGGAGTCTTTCCACCCCGAAGCACCACGTGCCCATACGAATTCCCTTTCGTGTGGTACACGGAAACTCGCCCGTCCTGGTTGACTCCTAAAAACCTATGGCTTTGAGAGGCTGACCGCAGGGCATTAACTGCGACATCAATACTTCCATCGGTTCCGTTTTTAAACCCTACCGGGCTGGAAAGTCCGCTCGCAATCTCCCTATGAGTTTGCGATTCGGTAGTTCGCGCTCCGATAGCTGTCCAAGCAATGAGATCTATCAGATATTGGGGAGTGAGTGGATCCAACGCTTCGGTCCCTGCCGGAAGCTCAAGTTCTGCCAAATAGCGAAGGAACTCACGCGCTAATCGAAGCCCTTTATCAATATGAAAGCTGTCATCGAGATCTGGATCGTTTATAAAGCCCTTCCAGCCGACCGTTGTACGTGGTTTCTCAAAGTAAACTCGCATCACGAGATAAAGTGAGCTTTCGACTTTTGTAGCCAACACTTTCAAGCGGTTAGCGTATTCTTTGGCAGCATCTAAGTCATGGATAGAGCAGGGGCCAACGAGCACAAAAGCTCTCGGGTCCTTTCCTGAGAGGATATTGCAAATCGTTTGTCTGGAACGAGCGACAAACTCTTCTTGCTGATCTGTTATCGGTACAAGCTCCTTGATTTCCGCAGGGCTCGGCAACGGCTTGTGATCAATAATGTTTAAGTTGTGCAGGCGAACTCCATTCATTTTTTACATATACCTGGATTAGCCGGGCGGTTCAATAAACCGGGCTAAACAAGTAAGGAACTATTTCCTTGCGATGAGGAAGAGGAATATATTGCTTTTATGCACCTAGATGATCGCTCCCCTAGTGATATGCCCTTATCCGACCCTACCTCTTCATCGAGTTCTAGCGGTAGATTCGCCGATCAAGTCGAAAAGCTTCGGGCAGCCCCCGAATCCGTTCACCCAGTTACCACCATCAGTGAAAAAGCGGTCCTCCGCTGGACGAGCGACCCAGCAGCAAAAATTCTCCGAGAAGTGTTTGATGGATTTGATAAGAGTCGGCTCGAGGTCAGTATCCAACCTCTCGCTGTTTCCAGCACTTATCTCGTGGACTCTGGTCGTCCAGGTCCGCTACGACGGATAAGTGGGGGGATTCATGGAAATGAGCTATGCGGACCTGAGGCCGTTCTAAAGCTTCTTGAAGGTTATGCATCTGGCGGTCGTACTCTGGAGAGCGGGGGCGTAGTTCTGATGCTTGGCAATGAAGGAGCGCTTCTTGAAAATAAACGATACCTTGACGAGAACTTGAATCGGATGATGGGCAAAGTTTCCGGCGTAGAGGGATCGGAAGTTGGACGTGCTCAAGCCTTGATGTCGGTATTGCGAGGAGATCTTCCGGAGTTACACAAATTTGCTGGGCAACGCCAATTTGCCCTGGATCTCCACTCTACTAGTCTTCCCACTCCGATGTTTGTATGGGCAGAGCGCTTTCATGTTGCGGCGCTCGAGCAGCTTGGTGTGCCCAATGCGGTTATTCATCAATTGAGCACGTTGCCCGAGGATTACCAACGAACGGTGCAGTGTTACTGTACTCGGAATGAAGTGCTCTGTTTTACAGTAGAATGTGGGCAGAATACGGAAGAACAAACATTTTTAAATGCGACTCAAACAGTAGATCGCTTCCTGCAGTTTTCAAATGCCGAGCCAAAAACACTCGCTCCGCAACCGCTCGAACGACTTGGTCTCTATGTTGAAGACCATCGGATGACACCTGGGTTTCAGTTCACGGAGCATTTCAAGAGCTTCCAGTTTTTGCGAAAGGGAACAGAGATTGCACGTGATAACGAACGGGTATACATCATGAAGGCCGATGGGTACCTCCTATTCCCCCACTACGACCCGCCGAGTTTGAGGATCGGGAAGGAGGAAACACACATGGTGGCCCAAAAGTTAAAGTAATATGTTCTGCTTCTGGACTGCGTATCAGTTTGCGTAATCCAGTGCCCCAGCATCGAGAGCGGTAGCTCGAAGATTGAAAGTGAGATCAAGTTGAAGTGAGTAAGTCGAGTTGCCAGCTCCTATGAGGGCGCTTCCAGGAGCAGGGAAAGCGTTTTGAGGAACTGACCCAAAGCTCAAATTGACAAAGTCAGTCAAACCATTTCCGCTGACAAATCCTGAATTGGTACCGCTTATCAATCCCATCGTAACATTGCCAGCGAGAGCGACTCCGCTACTGCCACCTCCTATCTGAATGGCATAACCGTTCTGACTATAGGCAGCGTTATTAGCAAATATCATATTTGGGCGATCGGTCCAGTTATTCAATCGAGCGGCTGTTCCGGTATTAACGAAGGTATTATGGATAACGTGGAGGTCTCGGCTCGTGCCCTGATGATCGTTACTATAAAATGCATTGCCTCCATTCATTGCAAAGTTGTTAATTACCAGTGCCTCTCCTTGAACCTGCATCACGTTGTCTTGCGAATTATAAGCAATGTTTCCTTCGATGACATTGCGTGCAGCTCCATCGGTTCCATAGACGAGGATGCACGGGTATTTAGTGTCGTGAACAAAGTTTCTTGCGATCCAGTTGTTGAAAGACCCTTGCTTGAGCTCGATGCCATCACCTTGTTCGGCATTGAGAGTATCGTGGACATGATTGAGCGCGATTATCGAGTCTCGCATTTTATAGACGCCATTATTTGCTCCTAGGTACATCCCTTCACCGGTACCTGACGTATGATGAATGTGATTACGAGTAATGTAGAGGTTCGCTGTATCAAAGGTGTTTGTAGTAAGAGCCGCGTCTCCAGTGCTGTGAATCTCATTCTGATCAAACCAGACATTCTGTACGTTGTGCATCCGTACTCCAGCAGAACCCCCGCGCATCTCAAAACCTCTTACCACAAGATATCGTGTCGGAGAACCATTCCCCATATCGACAATATTCTTTGAGGTGGTATTCCTCTCGAGGATCGGTGTAGCTCCCTCTTGTGCCACAATCCAGATCGGTTCCTGCTCTGTCCCAACAAGATTCAGATTGAAGTTTGTTGACCCAAGATCGAAAGTTCCACTTCCGACTCGTATCATTGAACCAGGGGTGAGGTTCAAGATAGCAGCTTTTAAATTTGATCCATTTTGGGTCGGAGAGAGGGCGTTGTTAAAGTTGAAATTTGAGATCCTCGAAGGTTCATTTGCGGCCCACACGGGATCGAACTCCGTAATGTCGCTAGATGGTGTTGGAGATGACATCGGTGTTGTTGTCGGAGATGGAGTAGTCGTGACGTCGGGAGTTGAACTTGGGGTTGGTGAGGGAGAAGTTGTTGGAGTTGCTGTTTCGCTTGGTGATGGAGACGGGGTAGGCGATGGATCTTCGAATCTTTTGATATCTCCCTTCTTGCATTGCTTCACGAAAATAATCTCGTCTCGTCTATATGTTCTCCTTTCCTGAAGGACGACCAGTTGTCGCTGTCTCGCTAAAGAGAAATTTTCTCGCTGATTGGCGGATAACAAGCCTTTAATCCGGACCTTGAGCTTCGTGGTTTGGGCCTTGAGTTTTCGGATCGCGACCGAAAAAGGAATCTCATGAAGCTCTCCATTTCTTTTTACTTTGAACAACACTGAATGCAAATTCGTATTGTCAGAAATTGCGCAGTTCCAGTTCGGGTCGGTTGTCGAATTAGGAATTAGCACGTCACCAAGTGCGGCGTTGGGGAGAGCCGATAGGGCAAGACTGAGCAATGCCATGTAGTGGCCTAAGTACCGCAAAAACTTCACTTGAAATCCTTCCAGTTGGCAATTGACAGCGAATGAGAACTGCCGATGTGTTCAAGGATTCAAGAACTGTGCCGCAATCACGATGCTCTTATCGGTTCGAGGTCCCTACGCAGGACATGGGGGTTAGGAGCGGGGAATTAGCCGAGAAGGTCCATTATATCCGAGGAGCTGTTTTCTAGCTGAAGTCGTTGACCTGCATCTACCAGTGCGCGAGTGCCTGCGATGAGAAGAGTCGCTGCTGCTAAATCTCTTCCAAGAGGGTTCATGGTCTGTTCTTGGTCAGGACTGTATTTTTGGGGATTGGTGGCTATATCAAGCCCAGCTGTCAGGGGTTTCGTTAAAAGGTCGAGCATGCTGAAAACCTTAGGAGAAAACCAACGCTCTCCCCTGATATGAGGATAAACTTCCTCTATGTGTACTATAGCAGTTCTCAAAAGAAATTGCCGCGAAGCGGTGGGTTCTTTTGAGGGCTGCTATAGCAGGAGACCGGAGGGT
>JAGRAT010000539.1 GCA_020434495.1 Bdellovibrionales bacterium
TGAGTGAGAACGATGAGATCGATTTGTCCAGGGTTTTTTATAGTATCTGGGCACGATGGATTGCCGCTAAGCCAGGGGTCAATGGCGATAACCTTACCGTCATACTCCAGTAAGCAAGCTGAATGTCCAAGGAAGGTTACCTGCGATAGTCCCATGTGGGCCTCCTGTAATATCAAGTCGTTCCGGGAAGCGAGCATACCGCGCTCGTGGCACATCTTAAAGTCCGGTCATTCTGGTGGGGTATGGGGCACTCAAGAGGGTAAGAAGCCCATAATAATGGTGGGTTAAGGTATTTTGATGTTCTCTCAGAAGGTTAAAAAAGGTGGGGCTCTCCTAGAAGCCGACCATTCGCTTGAGGAGCTAGATGCTGCCTCTGGGCGGGCGCTCGTGCACGAAGAGGGGGAGTCGCGCGAGTTGAGAACTCTCTCCCCGGAAGAGTTCCTCCAGATAAGTTTGTCTCGACCACTCCCTCAAAAGCTCTACTTAGATCAAGGAAGAGACTTCTTGTCAGCCGTGCTCCATCTCTCTGAAGCGAAAGATAACTACTACATTAAGATTACTGGGGGATGCCTCTACTGGGAAAAAGCGCAGAGCGAAGTGCTCGCAGTCTTTGCTACTGCGCTCCAAAAATATCGTGGAGCTTTGGGAGCTGGTGGAACTCGTTCAGAAAACATCTTTGACGAAACGGATATTCGCCCCGGAATGCCAGAACTGGGACCGATAATTGAACGTCAAAATATCGATGCTAAGGTGCTCGGTCTTCTGCCAGGTGGAACCCTTTCTCTCGATACGAGACTTAATGATGTAACAGTAGTTGTTGATCAGTTTCGTGAAAAAACGTGGAAGATAAAGTTACATGACGAACAACGCCACGTGCTCGTTGCTTCGAAGGAAACTGCTTATCCGTGGTCTGCGGAGGGAGACTTAAACGAGCGAGTGGTAAAGGCTCTTGATGGAGTTTCGCCGCTAAGGGGAGCAACAATTATCGCCTTTGATGGTGGGCAGGGAACGAGAGAGGAGATTGAAAAGTGGGAGCGAATTCATCTTGCAGATGGAGAAGCCACTGTCCTACTTGTTACCGGAGGCGATTCCAAGAGAACCACTGACAGTCTTGCCAACAATCTTGAGTGGAGAGCAAGGCGTCCCTGGGTCTACACCGTGCCTCTCGATGCGGAAAAGATTGAGGCCGCTCTTCGGTACCTTTCAGCTATTCGATAGATCTTCCGGAGAATCTTCAAAGTATGGATGGGGGTAAGGAAAAAGGATCCTTTGGAGAAGTGGCCAATTCAAGAACATTCGAGTGAAGAAGACCGACATCAGACGCTGTTGAAGCGTTGATGTCGGTCTCTTCAGCTCTTCACCTGCGCAGCGCGAACGAGTAGACGGGTGTCAGACGTCGTTCGCGATCTGGGCGCACTTCGCGATGGCATCCTCGAGGTCCTCGAAGTACTCGATCCCGACACGCTTGAGGGCGTTCCGAGCGTACTTGCGACCCCTGTTCACCTGATCGGCGACCCACGGGGAGATCGTCTCGATGCCCTTCCCGGTGTCGATCGTAAGACCGTCGGCGGGGAGGTTCTCGAGGACGACGACGACGTGGGTGTCGTTCTCGAAGTGGGAGATGATCGCTTCGGACACGGCCTCGACGATGCTGGCGTTGCCGAGCGTCGAGGAGCCGATGTAGTAGAGGCGGACCGAGACCTGCTCCTTCGCCTCCTGCTCGACCGCCGCGAACTCGTCCGACCAGTCGGAGATGTTCGGGTCGAAGCCGACCAGGTTGTGGGTCTCCAGGAGCGCGATCGCACCCTTCCGCCAGCACTCGGTCGCGCCGCAGGCGCCGCCGAGGAAGACGTCGAAGGTGGCACCGCTGTCGAGGAGCTGCTTCATCTCGGCGAAGGTGGACTGGTTCTTGCTCTGAGTCATGGTAGAGGTTCTCTCTAACGCCGTTGTGTCAACCTCTCAAGGATATTCCGCTCGCACTGTGCGATTGGACACCCCTAAAAGACCTTTTGAAGTGGCGCACTCTCCAGAAGGGCTGAATCTCTTCCACTCAGCCCTTCTGAATTAGTGCTCTCTTTCTACCCGTATTCGTCTATT
>JAGRAT010000540.1 GCA_020434495.1 Bdellovibrionales bacterium
CGTGGCGTTTACTTGGCAGGAGGAGGAGCGCTAACGAAAGGACTCGCCGAAAGATTAGAGCGGGACACCGGAATTACATTCTATAGAGCAGAAGACCCTCTCGGTTGTGTCGTTCGAGGAGTCGGAAAGGTGATGGAAGAGCTCCCGAACTACCAACGGCTGTGCATAGCTTAGACTTACTACTTTTCTAGCGGCGTGCTCTCACGATATTTTCAGCGGCGTGCTCTCACGATATTTTCAGCGGCGTGCTCTCACGATGAAGAATTCTCAGGAGAGCTGCAACTGAAACGCCCCAGACAAGCACCCCAATCGGAGTAGCAAGGGCATACCGCTCAATAACAAACTGGAACAGAATGAGAAGCTCTCTCACGAAATTCAAACCTCCACTGACCAGGGTGGCTAAGAACTTTCCCGCCTGAAATTGCACGAAGGAAAGTGCAAGGCTTGCAACACCTCCGTAGAATCCAACCCCCACGATAATCCACGAAAATAGAAGGTTGCCAATAGGCGCAAGCAAATTTAACTCTCCCGTATGAATGACGAAAACTACCGAGGTAAACAGCGAAGGAAGAATGGCAAAGGAGGCGAACACCTCAACTCGATTCACTCTTCGTGTCCGAGCAAGCTCCATAACTGAGAGCAAGGCGATGAGCGCTGAAAAAGTGAGTTGAAAACCGAGTTCCTCCCAAGCCCCCGGCCATAAAGAAACCGTAGCCAAACACGAAATGCCAATTCTCTCAAAGAAGGAGCTCTTTCTACTGAGATATCCTGACAAGACATAGGTCGTAACCCCAACTGCAGCACGAGTCCCACTAAGGGGAAACCCAAGCATCACAATGTAGGACCAAACGACCCATAGTCCAAAGAGCTCAGGAACGAATCGGAACAACGTCACTCCAAAGGATGAGAGTGAGAACACCGAGAGAATTACAGAAGCACACAGTATGCAGCAGGCGTATAGCGCCCCAACATGCAAGCCTGACACTACCAGGAGATGAGTAATTCCAAAGCTCCGAAACAGCTCAGCTGTAACTCTCCCGGCCGCGTTCGCCTCCCCTAGCAACATTCCTCGGATGATCCCCTGAACTACGGGATCCGGGTAAAGCTCTCGGAGTGCGTCAACAAGTACCCGCCTGACCCTCTCCAACGGAGGAGGAAAGGAATCGAGCGCCGTCGATAGGAGATGTATCTTACACCTCCCCGAGAGACCCCTCCGAGCATCTCGCCTCCCCCTCTCCCCGCGCGAGAGCTGAGAAAGTGAGAGAAGTGCTCTATGAATCGTTCCAAGCTGAACTTGATCAGAGTTCCGCCACGGAAGTCCGCGCACACGGCAGTGGTATTCCCCCAGAGACTTCCTGTCAAAAATCTCGGCTCGAAACTCAAGTGCACCCCCACTCCTGACCTGAGGAATACTTCGGACCAAAATTTGGTGCTCCACCCCAATCATTCGTGCACCAGGAGCGGGCACAGAGAGCGCAATCTGCACTGCCCCAACACATATTGAAATCAGGAAGAGCCGAACCTTGACCAAAATCAGTGCAGACAAAAAAAGAACGAAGAAGAAGTATAGTGGTAGGACAAGGCTCGATTGAAGGAATTGCCCAAGGAGGACACCAGATGTGAGAATAAACCAAGAACTCAGCAGAACTCGGAATTGCCTCAAATGAAGAAGAAATGGTGCCACCTCTACTATTCGAATTCCGGATTGGATCGGTTCTCATTCTTGAGCAGAGGATTCCTCATCGTCACTCTTATGAGCCTCATTGGATGTTCCTCTGGCACCTTAAATGAGGCAGAGCAAGCGAATAGGCGCCTTTCCCAAGAGCTCATGGTAAGTATGCTCCTGCGAAGATGTCCTCAGTCATCAAATGAGGTGGCTAGTCAGTTCGTATTACGAGTTGGGCAACGTCTTATGAATGCTCAGGCAGCTAGAGGAACTGGGGCAAACATCAGCCTAAAGTTGATAGAGTGCCAGGAACCGCTCTCTTTTGTTGCGCCCTCCAATACTGTGCTGATCTCAACCGGTATGCTCTCCTTGATGCCGTCGGAGGCGTCCCTCGCATTTCTTCTCGCCCACGAATTCTCACATATATTCC
>JAGRAT010000541.1 GCA_020434495.1 Bdellovibrionales bacterium
TGAACGAGAAGGGAAAGAGGAAATTTTCCACTACGAAGGCGGTATCAAGAGCTTTGTTGAGCATGTGAACCAGAGCAAGCAACCGCTTTTTGCGACTCCAGTGTATATAGCGGGTGAGCTTGACAATATTCAGGTTGAGCTTTCTTTGCAGTACAACCAGGGATATCAGGAAAATATATTTACTTACGCGAATAATATTAATACGACCGAGGGCGGAACCCACCTTGCTGGGTTTAAAGCCGCACTGACGCGCTGCATTAACACCTACGCTACAAAGAATGATCTCTTAAAGGGAACAAAAGAAGGAATTACCGGTGATGACACTCGGGAGGGATTGACCGCTATAATTAGTGTGAAGCTTCCAGAGCCACAGTTTGAAGGTCAAACAAAGACCAAGCTTGGAAACAGTGAAATCAAAGGCTTTGTCGAGCAGATAGTTGGCGACAAACTCTCAGAGTATCTTGAGCAACAGCCAGGCATTGGAAAGTCTATAGTAAATAAATCGCTTGAGGCAGCTCGGGCCCGTGCGGCGGCGAAAAAGGCGCGAGAGCTCGTTCGCAGAAAAGGGGCACTCGATTCTGCCGCTCTGCCAGGAAAGCTTGCAGATTGTCAAAACGAAAACCCAGAGGAAGCTGAACTCTTCATCGTCGAGGGAGACTCTGCGGGTGGTTCCGCAAAGCAGGCGCGGGAAAAAGCTAACCAGGCGGTGCTCCCTCTAAAGGGAAAGATCTTAAACGTTGAGAAAGCTCGATTCGATAAGATGCTTTCCTTTGAAGAGATTAGAACCCTTATCACGGCCCTTGGAACAGGTATTGGGTCTGATAACTTTGATGTTTCAAAGCTGCGCTACCACAAAATTATCATCATGACGGATGCTGATGTTGATGGAAGTCATATCCGCACGCTCCTTCTGACCTTCTTTTATCGACAGATGAACGAGCTGATAGCGAGAGGACATCTCTATATCGCGCAGCCGCCTCTATATCGAATTAAGCGTGGACGGAGTGAGAAGTATATCAAGAGCGAAAGCGATATGGCTGAGCTCATCGTTGGAAATGGAGTAGAGGGATGTTCCCTTACCTCGAGCGATGAGGTGAACTCTGATGAACAACAGCTAAAGCACCACGTTCTCAACCTCGGAAGAACAGACCCGATTATCGCTGAATATCGGCAAGAGCGTCAGGATGCGTCGTTGCTCTTTGCTATCGCGCGGCTAGAGGTTGATGTGAATACACTATTCGAGACCTCGGATTCTCTTGATCGTTTTGCGAAGGATGCAATTGCCTTGCTCGATGAAGAATCGAATCCTCAAGTCTCTTACGACATCGTTAATGATGGAGAGAAGGGGTACGCGCTTCATTTTGAAAGTAGAGTGCAGGGAGTCTTAAAGCGAACGGCTTTCAGCAAGGCTGTTGCCTTGCAAACTCGTTTTCAGAGGCTGCAACGAATATTGCAGGAAGCGAAAAAACTTGGAGAAGCGCCGTATACTCTTCATGAAAATGGTGAAGTTGTCGGGAGCTATTCTGGATTTGAAAAGCTCGTTGCTGCCGTTGATGAGAGAGGAAGAAAGGGGCTTACGATCTCCCGCTTTAAGGGTCTTGGGGAAATGAATCCCGAGCAGCTCTGGGAAACAACGATGGATCCGAGCACGAGGACACTTCTCCGGGTTGAAATTGAAGACGTTCTCAATGCAGATGAGATCTTTACCGTTTTGATGGGTGATGCCGTCGAACCGCGCCGAAACTTTATTGAAGAAAATGCACTAAAGACAAAAAACTTAGATATTTAAGGTGGTTAGAGGGGAAGTTGATTCATTTCAAAGGATCCTTATACTCATCCGTTCTGATTTAGAGCAAAACGAAGAAGAGATTCGAAATGGCCTCATTAGCAAAAAAGACAAAAGCAAAGCGCGGACAGAGAGACCAGAAGCTTGCCAATCGTCGTCAGAAGAAGACCCGAGTTAGAGAGCGAAAGCTTAAGACAGCCGGCGCGATTCTTCTTTAGAGCGTTTTATCGGCGATATGTTTTTAATTCGGATCGATTGCTAGGTCCTTGTTGGTGCACGTCTCGAGTTCGGGTCTAAAGAGTTTCGA
>JAGRAT010000542.1 GCA_020434495.1 Bdellovibrionales bacterium
GGAGGTCTGTCCTACGGCAGACGAGCGCTAAAAGTTATCACCGCTTCGCGGCAATAACTTTCGAGAAGCGCTCTAGAAATGTCCGATTGGGTTTGTCTTATGGGGGCTGAGATATAGGGAAATCTTTGTTTGCGCAGGAAAAGGCTTGCTTCGCCGACGAGTAGGATTTTTCGCTAATGTAATCTCATTACGAAGCGCCGTGTTTTCCGAGTAATTGTCTTGCTCAGAGTGATTCAATAAATCGGATAAGCGCTGTTCGTTCGCCCAGGGCGAGTGCTTTAAAGGCTTCTTTAGCGGCTTCCGCTTCGCCTCCATGCCAGAGGATTGCTTCTTCAATATTCCTCGCTCTTCCGTCGTGGAGGAAGTGAAGCCGTTTTAGCTGAGAAACCTTTTTCAAATGCCCGATACCCATCAGTGGTGCGGTTCGAAATTCACTTCCGGAGGCAGAGAACTCGGCGCGTTCGTCTGCAAGTTGAGGCCCCATATCGTGAAGTAGGAGATCCGTGAAGGGGTGAATGATCTGGTCGTTGAGTTCCGGGTGTTCGGCATGAGAGGTCGTTACGGTCATTTTGTGGCAGGAATCACAATTGAGCTGCTTGAAGATCTCTTGGCCAGCAATTACGGCGTTCTTGCTCTGGTCGCGGGCTGCTGGGACTCCAGCGAGCTGTTGATACACTGTAAGAATTCTTAATTCAAAGTCTGAGAGTTCGGGCTCTTCCCCTGGTTCGCCAGTATTGAAGAGGGAGCTTGTGACTCCCATGTCGTGAAACGCAGCAGCGGCGCTCTGTTGATGAACGTTTGGTTGGCCAGCACGGTGACCGAAGCGCCCAATAGCAAAGCTGTTTGTTGAGAGATCTGGGATGTAATTTGGTCTACCAGATATGCCATCACTGTCACTATCTTCCGGGTCGCTCCATTCAAGAATCTTCTCCTCCGGAATTGCCTCAATCAGGCCCATGCCGACTAGTGCAGGAGTCATTCGAATTGAAGTGACAAGTTGGCTTCTTCTGACCCCGCGAAGCCGTACCCGCAAAATGGGCTTGAGAAGGGTATATTTTGTCCCATCTGGGTACTGTCCCGAGACTTTTCGGAAACGTAGGCGGGGCCATCTCGCCTCCCGAGATCCATATATCTCGCGTATGAACGCTTCTCTTTTCCGGACGGATCCGTTGAATTTTACTTTTAGTTGCTCTGTTACATTTGGTGGATCTATCGGCGCGCCGTTTTCTTGAAGTCCCTGAAGGCTTGCCTTAATAACCATGCTGCTTGGGGTATTTCCTGAGTTTCCAATAAGGGGACCGGCTTTGACTCGGCCTTTTCCGTTACCAAGGTGGCACCTTCCGCAGCCGACATTAACAAGCTGAGGGCCAATGCCTGTTTGAGGGCGGTTTATCCTGTGAAAGACTGAGAAGCCATCGAGCTGTTCCATGCGCTTCTCTTGATCCGTGACGTTAGGTGCAACCACCTGGAGAGCCGCCTCGGCTGGAAGGAACGAAGTGGTATCGCCTCCGAGGAGGGTTAAGTCTTCTGCCGAAAGGGTGCTAGGAAGCAGTTGAAAGCCAGCGGAAAGAGCAAGCAAGCAAAGCCGCAAGGAGTTTTGAAAACAGCGATGTTGAGAACTCTTCGTCATCACTTACTTATCTGGAAAATTGATTATTTTGCTGCTTTAAAGGTAGCAAATGTTGCGAATTTACGCATGTTCCGTAGGGAATTTCCCAAACGTGCAGTGTGATTGGGGTTTTCACCGCCTATTGCCACCACACTTCACTTTCTCACATGTTGATTGCCCCCTCAGACCCCCCCCTCTCTACTACTACTTTCTCGTGTATACTTTTTTTAGGACTGGACAAGCGTGCTCGTGCATGAAAAGCGTGGCCGTAGACGTTGTACGCTGTCGAAGTGTCAGGGTTCTTCTAATTGTGAGACCGCTTGTACGGATTGTTCAACCAGCTACTGCGGCTTTTATTCGTTCTTCAATTCCCGAGACCGTGCCAGCGAGCTGCTTGGCGGCCTTTTCAATCGCTTCCAGGGCATCCTTTGAGAGGTTCTGTTGTGCCTCGGACTGTCTTGCGACAAACGCCATCGTAACA
>JAGRAT010000543.1 GCA_020434495.1 Bdellovibrionales bacterium
ACCTCTCAAAACTGGATTGGGCCTCAAGGATGCTCGCTTATCGAGGCGACCTTTGTGCCACCGCCCGCTCATGAATTACTGAATTTGCTCGGGCAGCTTGAAACCTTTATTCATACCGAATCTTCCTTACCGCTCCTCATAAAAGTTGCGTTGGCCCACGCTCAGTTTGAAACGATTCACCCATTTCTTGACGGAAATGGGAGGGTAGGGCGACTCCTCATTACTTTCCTATTATGCGAACAAAAAGTACTTCAAAAACCAGTACTGTATCTATCGTATTATTTCAAACGACACCGCCAGAAGTACTATGACATGCTTCAAGCCGTAAGAGATGAGGGCGCTTGGGAAGAGTGGGTCAAATTCTTTCTGCAGGGAATAATAGAAGTATCTGAACAAGCAACCGAAACTGCTCGTAAAGTGCTTACTTTGCGTGAACAGCACCGTATAGCAATCACCAACAATCTTGGTAGGACTGCAGGTAACGGACATAGAGTCTTAGAATATCTCTACGAACATCCAATAGTAAGTGTCAAACAGGTGCAAAAACTAATCGGCACTGCTTACCCCGCAGCTAACGAATTAGTTGGAAATTTTGAGTCTCTTGGGATACTGGAAGAGACCACGGGACAAGTTCGAAATCGAAGATACATTTACAGACCCTATACTTCACTGTTCTCGGAGTAGTAGAGAAAGAGTTGTGGATAAGTTGATATGACAAACCAACAAACCCTCCAACCAGAAAATTTAAGTCCCACGCTGATGGCTGCCCTCACACGCCTGACCAAAGGGGCTGCGAGCCTTTCGCCTGTCGACTGTCTCAAACAAGCCAAGGATCACCTTCAGCGAGCAGCGTCCCTCGCCGCCTCAAAACCCACCGTTAATATGGCCTTGGCCAAAGCAATCATCGAGGCCTGCGAACAGGTGGTCGCCGACTTCGACTCATTACCTCCTCACTCAAAAGCCTGGCTAAAAGGTGCCATGCTCTATTTCGCTCAAACCGAAGACGGCGAACATGACTTCGATTCCTTCCTCGGATTTGACGATGACTGCGAAGTGCTAAATGCCTGTTTAGAACTCGCTGGCCGAGACGATCTCCTTCTAAACCCGGAGGACTATGACTGAAGCTGTATATTCCCCCGGTATGCGGGTTGAGTGCCGCGGCGCTGAGTGGCGCGTCCGGCAAGTAAAAGATGTAAGTTACTCAAACGCTGCTCTTAAGGCAGTTCACTGTATCGGTGTCGATTCACTCGTTCGAGGGCACGAGGCTATATTCCTCACCGGCCTTGATACCCTTACCCCCGTTGACCCGAGAGAGACTAAACTCATCCCCGACACCTCCGCAGGTTTTCAAAAAGCCAAACTCTACCTTGAAGCGTGTCTCCGTCAAAAGCCGACTACCGGAACAAAACCAGATCTCCACGACATGGGAGTCTTTGACCCCTTCGAATTTCAAAGAAAATCAGTCCTCCATGCGCTTGAACAACCACGAGTTCGCTTACTCCTCGCAGACGACGTAGGTCTTGGTAAGACTATCCAAGTAGGGATGATTCTCTCAGAACTCGCCCGCCGGGGACGAGCAGCCCGTATCCTTGTACTCGCTAAGAAATCGATGCTCAACCAGTTCCAAGCGGAGCTCTGGAACAGGTTTACCATCCCTCTCACACGACTTGATTCAGTCGGCATCGCACGGCTGCGCCGCCGTATTCCCCTTAACAAGAACCCATTTGAGATCTTTCAACGTGTCATCATCAGTATCGATACCTTAAAGACTGCCCAGTACCGCCACTTCTTAGAGAAAACCCGCTGGGACGTTGTAGTGATTGACGAAGCCCACAACGTAGCCGGTGCAAGTGTACCGGAGCGCCATTTAAGCCATAAGCTCGCTCAGCTCCTCGCAACCACCGCTGAGAACTTGATCCTCACAACCGCAACACCCCACAACGGAAAAGCGCGCACCTTCGGGCAACTTATTTCACTTCTCGAACCATCCGCCATCGCCGACCCAAACCTCACCACCTATTCCGCTGAGGATATTAAGCCGTACTTCATGATGCGCTTTAAGGAGGATGTACGTGAAGAGCTAGCCGA
>JAGRAT010000544.1 GCA_020434495.1 Bdellovibrionales bacterium
ATTCGATTTGATTGGCCGGTCGATTCCGATGTCGGCGATATTTGGTCGAGGATGCTGCAAGCATCTTGCGCGTCAGATGCTGGATCGATGGTACAGTTCGAATCAGTATAGCTTAGGCAGTCTTTGACTCCCTTTATTGATTTTATAGAATTTCTTAAATCCCACTTCAGATACTCAAAGTTGCTACTCTCCTTGGGGTTGTAATCATGGAGGCGCAATTTGAGAGTGCGTATTTTCTTTTTCAGGTCTCGATTTGCATGGCGAGCACTCACAGGAAAGAGCTCACCTTTCCGACGTATCCGCAATGAACCTACACATCCGCCCCCACTTTCCTCTAAGACACAGCTGTAGAGGCTCTCGTCGCCAACTGCGGGCAGATCCGCCAATGCTGCTAACGGAAGGTATGACAAGATAACCAGGGGGATGAAGGAAATTGGGGTCATGTTCATAAGAAGCTCTCACACTATAAACGTGTTTAAAGCCCCTTTCACATTAAGTTGATATAATCCCAGAGGGCAACGAGGTATACTAAAAAGTTTGTGCCACCATTCCCCTATATC
Organism: Bdellovibrionales bacterium; assembly: GCA_020434495.1. Taxonomy (GTDB): domain Bacteria; phylum Bdellovibrionota_C; class UBA2361; order UBA2361; family RFPC01; genus RFPC01. The sequence continues at coordinate 561 of JAGRAT010000544.1, forward strand.
GAGGATAAGTCTCGGGGGTTACCTCTGATTCCTTGCCCAGGCAAGGACAGCCTAAAAGAACACACAAAAGAAGCCGCTGGACAGCAAGTGTACCTTTCAGTAAACCAGAACGAACGATGAGAGAAGAACGCCTACCACATGGGTCTGCATCTCTTTCTTCTCTTCGTCTCGTTACGTCCAGCGGCGAGTAGCTTCAGTTTTCACATGATGCTACTCAGTGCTTGGCCGATCCGCTCAAGGAGCGAAGGCGTTCAGCGAGTCAGGGCGTGTTCGTCGATCCCGTCGGTGTCGATGAGCACATGCTGACCAACTTCGAACTTCCGGTTGTGGGACTTGGTCTGGAACCACACCCTCTTGCCCGGAAGTGGGTTGCGCGGGATATTCTTCGAGTCACCGTAGGGGCAACCGAGAGCTTCCCGTGCAGCATCACCGGTGATCATCTCGCCAGTGATAAGGTCCTCGATCACGACGTGGTGCGTCGGTCGAAGGGTTTCTCGCGAACGCTGATCGTGCAGGTAGTAGAAGTTCGACTTCACCGTGCGGTCGTACTCCGCAGGTTCCCGAATGAGACCCTTTTCGACTGCGAACTCCTTGCAGTCCACCTTCTCCCGAGAGGTGACGGTCAGGACCTGGAAGCGATCCGGGGGGACCACCTCTTCGAATCCTGCCTTCCTCCTCCGAGAACCACCGCCCGTACCGCTCCAAGGTGGAGTGGTGCGGGGACGACCTGCGAGCGCATCGAAGCTCTCCCGAAGGTCGTGCGGCACGTTGCTGAACCCTCTCTCAAACTCGGCGAACCGATCCGCGCCAGCCATCCTGTGGGTGATGCCGAGGATCAGGTTCTCCACGTGGCGGAACTGCCCGAGCCTGAGGTACGGAGCATCTCCGATCTCGGCGAGCTCGTGCCAGAAGTTGCCGTAGTCTCGGTAGGCAAGCGCGTGAACGGGGAAGATGTTGATCCCTCCAGCCGTCTCCGCGAGCCTCCGAGCGCACACTTGCCAGTCGAGTCGCCCGGGATTCTTCCGGTGACTCACCGCGTGGGGAACTGCGTCACCGATGAAGACGACGAATTTCGCCGCCTCCGGGTCCCAGCTCCATCGACTGAGCTCGTCCAGCGCCTGCTCGTAGCACTCGTCACCGTCACCACCGTACGCGTTCGGAACGGTCATGATGAAGTGACGAAGGGTGTCCGGGCGAGACGACAGACCGACCTTCTCCATCATGTAGCCGGGCTCGGGATCATCGCCGATGGCGATAGCCCCGATCTCGATCTTGTCGAAGGCTCCGTAGAGCCGGTCGATGAAGGCGCAGTTGGTGTAACGCACTTCATCACGCACAGCGGCCATCGATCCCGTGAGATCGAACACGACCGCTCCCTGAATCTTTCTGCTCATCGAATTGGATTCCTTGCTTGAAGGAACTTCAGGAACTGACGATAGGACTCGTCAGGCGACAACCACCTTGGCTGCCTAACCACAAAACCATCAAAGAAACTTGCTGTCCTGCGGTTTTTGCGCGAGACCAAGC
>JAGRAT010000545.1 GCA_020434495.1 Bdellovibrionales bacterium
GTTCGGGGAAGGGAGACCAACGTGATGAAGTTGATTATCAAACTGCTTTCGCACGGCACGAAGGTTCGGTAGCAGCACCCACCGCGGGTCTTCATTTTACTGAAGAGCTCCTTGATGTTTTGAAGCGGAGAGGGGTTGAGATAGTTGAGGTGACACTGCACGTTGGCTCAGCAAGCTTTCTCTCTGTTTGGGCAGAGGAACAGTCGGGCGAGGTCGCCTTTAGCCCCCCAGGAGTAGAGCGTGGAAGAATTGAGCAGGAAACTCTGGAAAGATTGCGGCAGTTAAAACTTGAGGGGCGGCGAATCATCGCAGTTGGTACCACTGTTGTGCGACTGCTTGAGACCATTTTCAGTTCGTTAAATCCGCATGCTGGTGGCGAGGTGCGGACTGATCTCTTTATTCGTCCGGGATACCGCTTTCGAGCTGTTGACTCGATGATTACCAACTTCCATCAGCCGCAAAGTAGTCACCTTCTCCTCGTTGAAGCTTTTATGGGGCGTTCGCTCTTAAAAGAATCCTACGAGGCGGCCGTGCAATCTCGTTACCGGTTCTTAAGCTATGGCGACGGAATGTTCATTGAGTAACCGTTTCACCCAAGTTTCGCAGCTTTCAGGAGCCGGTGTAAGCGATGCTTCCGCTGTCGCTCGTCATGATAATGGCGCTGCTCGACTCGGAGTTTACGAAACGCCGCATGGGACATTTCAAACTCCAAATTTCATGGCCGTTGGAACGAAGGCGAGTGTTAAGGGATTGGACACTGGCCGCCTATTTGAACTCGGCTGCCAGATTGCCCTCGTAAATACCTTCCATCTTACTCTCCGACCTGGAGAGCAGGTCGTTCAAAACCTCGGAGGAATCCACCGATTCATGGGGTGGGATGGGCCGATACTTAGTGATAGCGGTGGTTTTCAGGTATTTAGTCTCTCGAAGATTCGGCGGGTTGAAGAAGAGGGGGTTCATTTTCAATCTCCTATTGATGGCTCTCCTTGCTTCCTCTCGCCCGAGCGGTCCATCGCCATCCAAGAAACTCTTGGAGTTGATATTGCGATGGGTTTTGACGAATGCCCTCCCTCAGATCTCTCCTTTGATGATACCGCTAAATCTCTGGCGATGACTCATCGTTGGTTGAAGCGGAGCTTGGACGCAAAGTCTCGACCGGAGATGTCACTCTTCGCCATTACCCAAGGAGGTTTGCACGACGCCCTCCGTACTGAATCAGCTCAACATCTAAGAGAGCTGCCCTTTGATGGATATGCCATTGGGGGACTGAGTGTCGGAGAGACTCAAGAGGAGATGTACCGCATTCTTTCCTTTCATCCAGCAGAGCTCCCCCAAGACCGTATCCGTTATCTGATGGGAGTTGGAACTCCGGAAGATATTGTCGAAGCGGTGTACCGGGGAATTGATCTCTTTGATTGTGTAATGCCAACCCGAGCAGGGCGATTCGGACGAGCATTTGTCTCGGGTGATGAGCCAACGATAAACATAAAGAATGCGCGATTTAAAGAAGACGTAAAGCCTCTCGATGAGGCATGTTCCTGCTTTGCCTGCCGCAGGTATTCTCGCGGGTATCTTCACCATCTCTTTCGGGCCGAAGAGATGCTTGGTCCACAGATGCTTAGCCTCCACAATCTCCACTACTATATGGAATGGCTTGCGACTATTCGTGAAGCGATTCATAAAGGGCAATTGGCCATTTTACGGGAGAGCGAAAGAGCCCGTTGGCGCTCTGCAAAGGAAGATGGCAGATTGAATGAGCAAGTCGCCAATCAGTAGAATATTTTACTCTGTGTTCCTCTGTGAGCCTCTGTGTTTAAGTTTTATTGATTAAGAGGTGGGGTATCTATTCCGGATTGGCCAAACTTTTTTTTACATTATGACCCAAAAAATTTCACAATTCGTTTTCTCTGTTCTCGCCGTCTCATTTCTACTTCCACTACATCTGCTTCTCGCCGATGAGCTCCCGCCCTCAAAGGAGCCGCCAGTAACCCTCTCGTTAGTACCGGAGTACGTTTCGGTAAAACCAGATTCGGATTTTCACATTGCAGCCAAGGTAACGATGGCAGATGGATGGCATGTCTATTG
>JAGRAT010000546.1 GCA_020434495.1 Bdellovibrionales bacterium
GCGATTGATTGCATCTCCTTCAATCCACCAGCGTTGATAACCTTGTCGAATCCAAGATTTTCCAAGGTCTGCTTTCCCTTTCCTGACCGCTGACCACTCCGACAGTACACAACCACGGATTTTTCACGATAAGCCTCCAATTCCTCTACTCTATCTCCAAGCTCATCATAAGGAATATTAATAGAACCGACTGCGTGCCCATCAAGGTATTCCGCGGGGGTTCGTACATCGATAAGTAGCGCTCCGGCAGCTATCTCTTTCTTTGCTTCTTCTACTTGAAATGATGAATTTAAGGCCATAACGGTTCTCAAGCTGTAAACGATAAAAATCAAACAGAGGGCACCATAAATGAATCGCATTACACTATCTCCTTTGACTCGCTCCCACTCTCTTGGCAAGCTCTAGGGAAATATTCATAGGGGCCCAGGATATGACTCCAAGAAAAATCTTGCCATTGTTAATTCTTGTTTTGAGCACTTCTTTCATCGGAGGATGTGCGAATCTGAATGACCCGTACTACAACGATCCTTACGATCGAGGATATGGTTATCCCCCCTCTTCTTACCCAGCTAGAGATTACTATCGGGACCGAGAACGAGATCGAATAAGAGATGAGCGTCAAGACCTTGAGGAGGAACGGCGCAGAGTTGAAGATGAGAGGCGCCGATTAGAACGTCAGCGAGAACGAGAGCGTCAACAGGCGCAGAAGCCAGTCTACAGCGCACCGCCGAAGCGGGAAAGCTGCCCTTCAGGATGGCGTCCTGGACGGTGTTCAACCAAAGACAGGAAACACGGCTGTAAGGATATGAGGATGCCAGGTGGCCTTGGTTGCCGCACGAACTAGAATTTCAGGCCAATCGAGTATTCAGGAAAACTCGGGGCTTCGCTGGAGAGGTTATCTGAACTCAGAGACATCCCAGCGGAGCTGACCCCGAATCGGCTGAGTCTGCTCTGTTTGCTTCGTATTCACCTCGACTTGGGTGCCCTGCTGCTTTTGTGCAATGAGGACCGGCAAAGGAGCTAAAAGAGCTGCTCCGAGAAATACGAAAAACGCTGAGATAAAAACAATTCGTTGCATAGAGGGGTTATGCAACGAAAGCTACTCGATGTCTCGCCCCATGACCGTTTTTCGACCATCTGCGCGGGCTGCGGTTATCGCCTTTCTACACTCCCCAACAACTTTTTCGGTTAAAGCATCGATTGCACACTGACTCGTATTGCAGTCAGCGAGATCTTTAATGAGCTGCTTTACTTTTGAAACGACCACCAAAGTCTCTGTCTGTATCGGTTTTCCAATCGGCGCGTGACCAAAAGAAGAACCACTGGATGACGGACGCCCGCTAGTAGGAACACTAATAACCGTCCTCTTTGGCACTCTATCGGAGGCAGAGGCATCTTTTGGGCTGGTTAACTCCTCCGCCCAGGCATTCCTATGATTAAGGTCTGCACGGTGCTCATCCCAACACTGTACCCGACAAAAAACGAACCCCTTCCGTTGGCTCTTACAGCCACTCACAGAACAGACATAGTACGGAGTGTTGTAAGGTATAAGAGACTTGCAGACCGAACAGTTTTTCCAATGAGAACTCATAATCGCTAACTCTATTACCCCTAATTTTGGTACGCAGGCGCTTTCAGAATACTAAAACTGAAATCTTTGGAAAGCATAGCGATAGTGCCTCCCACGGCACTTGTGACGGTGATTGCCAGCAACCACATAGCGCCCATGGCGATCGCTTGCTCCTGAGTGAAAAAAGGATGTTGTTGAGCAAAGAAGAAGATATAGCCAGCTTCCCGAACGCCGACACCATTCCAACTAATGGGCAGGCTCCCCAAAATATTGATGAACGGCACAGTTGTCAGAATATACACAAAAGGAATGGGGGCCCCTAAAGCTTGAGCAATCATCCAATGTAACCACATCTGAAGGAGATGAAACGCCACAGACAGCAGAGTAACCAGAACTAGGGTTTTCGTATCACGGGTAAGCATCCCAGAAAGCTTTGTTAGCCTGCTTCCAATTTTAGACTGTTCAGAAAAGACTATTCCGACAAGTTTCGGACCGACTATCCAACCAG
>JAGRAT010000547.1 GCA_020434495.1 Bdellovibrionales bacterium
GGCTCTGGGCCGTGTGGGATCATGCGCTATTCAAAACTGGTCTGGCCCTGCCGGCGGAGACAGGGCCTATCCCCAGTCTGTTGATGCTTACGCATTTCCAAATGTTATCGACGTAAATAACGGAGACACCAGAGTTACCTTTCATATAGAACCTGCTGCTATGAGCGGGCCTATTTCGACGTACATGCCTGAGTGCTTTCCAGATGCTGGTGCGGAAACTGAAGAATGTAGTACCGGTGCTAACATGATTTCTTTTCGATAAGCGAATGGAGCTGGTGAATTTGATGGTCGCTGGACTATTGTCACGGCCGGAAACAATCCAGGATTTCAATTTACCAAAGAGCTAGATTGTCCGTCTCCTTCGACAACCATCAATTCTAGTGGAGTGCCCTGTAGTTATTTCTTGACCTTTGCAAAATCACCTGGAGGGGTGACTGGGATTACCAAACCTATGCAGGTGGTAATGTTTAACTCCGCTTCTAATGGAGTTGACCGCGGCACTGACTTAGTAATTCCGATGCTGTTCACGGTAGGAGGTTCGGTAGATCCAAATCCCGACGGGACGAACAGTCCCACCCCCACACTTCAACCGTCGCCCGAGTCTGAGCCAAATGTAACGGCAACACTGAATGTCTATTTATCGGATCTCTTAAGCATCATATCCCAACTCAAGAAGCAGTTCGGCAAAAGCGATAAGCAAGAACAACTTGATCTCCGCGCAAGTCTGCGAACCCTGGCAAATGAGTTTCTAGATTTTGTAAGCACCAATGATTCCGAGGTACACACTACCAGTGCTAATTTTGACCTATTAAAAGCTTCTCGGAATGCAAAGAGCAAGGTTGTGCGTCTTTCCGGCAAGAAAAAGAATGGGTTTCAACGCAAAAAACTACAGGCAAAGAAAGCTATCCTCGGAATTCAGAAGAAGCTCTCTATTTGAATATTTGGGGACAAGCTCGTCGAGATTGGTCTATCTAAAGGAAGTTCCAGCCTGAGGCACACCACTTTGGGTCAAGTATCTTGTTTCCTGACTGTATCGCTTATAATTTTCTAAACCATCCCCCGATTAGGTCGTCGGGGCTACGGGTCAAAAGTTCGGGTCAAAAGTTACCATGCGCCCATTTAGGGTTAATTTAAGCTCGCTCTCACAACTCTTTCCTCGCTCGTCTTATCTCCTCAACGAGCTTATCATCTCTGTCCGGCTGCTTCTTGCACAGCACGACCTCTTTCTCAATAGCTCGCCTAAGCTTCGATGTAACCACTTTCTGAAAGAGCGAACCTACCTCATCCAACACAAACGGATCGATCTGTACTATTTGGTGGGGATTCCAAATTGGATCTTCCGATCTCAGCAATTTTCCCTCTCGTTTTAAGAACTTATTGAAAAGCGACTGAACCTTCCAAAACTCAACCTCCCAGGTAAGCTGCGTCGAGAATACTTCATGGTTATTAATAGAGACGCAGAGGGTATTTTTCTCTCCATCCTGGGGTTTCGTAGAGGGCCCTCCCCCGAAATCTGCGGCCAGGTCAGAAACGTTCTCGACAGCTAACGCGAACTCAACCTTAGTACCAGACTGGAGTTCTACTCCGACACGAAAGGTAAAGGGTCCTGCAGGTCGTTTGATTGAAACTCCCACAGCGCCCTCTGCGATGTCCCTTTCACCATTGGCTAAGTACTGAACTGCAAGCGAGGTTTGGCCCTGAGGCCCCGTGAACGAGTACTCCTTTTTCCAGTCAAGGTGGGAATTGGAGCTTTTGCTCCAGGGAAGGTCAGCATCCCAAAAGCTTGCAGCAAAAGCACGGAGGGCCCCAGCAAGGTTGCTCAACGCCTTCACTTTAATCTCGATTGCCGTCGCTAAGGCCTCTTTATCCTGAGGGAATCGGGTTGAGTCACTGGTCAGATCTTGGTGCATGTGTTTCTCCGAAGATTCTAAACACAATCACCATCCACTGAATTCAACGCTAGCGCGTTCAAAAATGCTAATCAAATCAGAGGTCAACTTTTAGATATGTGAGAATTTAATATATACCGAAGGCAACTGAATTTGCCCCTATCAAGGGGACA
>JAGRAT010000548.1 GCA_020434495.1 Bdellovibrionales bacterium
TTCACGAATTGCTCTATCTTCGACTTCGGTAATTCCACTAGGAACTCCAACGATCACTCGTGGCTTCATGAGCGCACGAGAGCGTTCTCGTGCGACATGAAGAAAATGACTGAGCATCATCTTGGCTACTTCAAAGTCTGCGATAACTCCGGTTCGTACCGGACGAATCACCTCAACTCCTTGTGGAGTACGTCCCAGCATGACTTTCGCTTCGGCACCAAATGCTACTGGACGCTTACGTTGTCCATCTCTCGAAACTGCGACGATCGAGGGTTCGTTGAGCACGATCCCCTTCCCCTTTTCGTACATGAGGGTATTTGCGGTACCAAGATCAATCGCGAGATCGCGCGCTACTAATCGAAACATGAATTCCCTTAAATTCTATACCAGCCGAAAATGAAAATTCCCGGCTAAAAAAACCAAAAATCCTTGGCCTCTGTGATAGACGGTAATACTAACGATTGCAAGTGGTTGGCAGATCATCGATGATGTATCGGTCTCATTGAGAGGGAGAAGCGACAGATGGCAAAGAGCATATCTTCAGTAGGGGTAATAGGAGCAGGTCAGATGGGGGCTGGAATAGCCCAGGTTGCGGCCCAAGCGGGGCGAGATGCCGTTATTTTTGATGTAGCAGAGGTCGCACTGGAAAAGGCCAAGAGCGGGATAGCCCGAAGATTGGACAGGGCGATTGAGAAGGAACAGATCTCTACCGCTGATAAATCTGCGATTGAAGGGAGATTGAGTTATACGACAAAACTCGCAGATCTTGGTGGTTCTGACTTTGTAGTGGAAGCCATAGTTGAGAATCCTGAGGTCAAGGAGAAGCTCTTCCAGGATTTAGCCCCTCACCTCTCAAAGGATGCCATTTTGGCGAGTAATACTAGCTCCATCTCAATCACACGGCTGGCAAAAGCGTCAGATCGCCCAGAACGGTTTATCGGCATGCATTTTATGAATCCGGTACCGGTCATGGAGTTGGTGGAGATTATTCGCGGATTACAGACTAGCGATGAGACCTATCAGGTGACCAAAGAGCTCGCTGAGAACATGGGGAAGAAGACCGTCCTAGCTATTGATGGGCCAGGGTTCATTGTCAACCGCATTCTCTGTCCAATGATCAATGAAGCCATCTACCTTCTTCAAGAGGGAGTACAGCCGGACGATATTGATCAGGCGATGATGCTCGGCACCAACCATCCGATGGGACCACTCACTCTGGCAGACTTCGTTGGGCTCGATACCTTACTCTCTATCCTTGAACTGTTTCATAGAGAACTTGGGGAAGACAAATATCGCCCTTGCCCACTACTTCGAAAGTACGTTGAGGCTGGCTGGTACGGGAAGAAAGCCGGAAAAGGATTTTACACTTACTAACGACAATTTTAATCCGCCAGCTAGACCACTGCCAGCTAGACCACTGCCAGCTAGACCACTGCCATCTCACGCTGGAGGAGCTTCAAGAGTTCGACATTGTCAGAGTGTCCGGTCATCTTGGCGGTAACCTTTGCCTGTAGCGGTCGTCCGAGCAGGTAAAGATCTCCGATAACATCGAGAATTTTGTGTCTTACCGCTTCATCTGAGAATCGAAGTGATTGGTTCAACGCCCCATCTTTCCCATAGAGCACGAAGTTATCCATTCGCCCACCTTGAGCCAGCCCTTTGGACTGGAGATATCCAACATCCTGCACGAAACCAAAGGTACGAGCCGGCGCGATCTGCTCCTCATAGTCCTTCGGGGACTTGAGTTCGAACTGATAGTGTTGCTTTCCTAACGGCTCCGGATAATCGAGATCATAAACGACCGTAAAACTGTCAGCCGGTTCAATCGTTATCGACTCCTTCCCATTATCAAGAACGAACTTTCTAGGAGGTTTTAAGGCAAACCACTCGCCACTCTGCTCACAGATGGCGACCTCGTTAATGGCGTTACAGAACTCCAAGGCGGAACCATCGAGCACAGGGACTTCTTCATTACACTTCACCAAAAGATTCGATATGCCGTGGGCATGCAAGGCAGAAAGGAGGTGTTCAATCGTTTGGACACTACTCGATTCCAACTT
>JAGRAT010000054.1 GCA_020434495.1 Bdellovibrionales bacterium
CCAAGATTCTACTAGGGAATTAAAAAAACCATAGAAATTTCCTTACGTTAGGATAATTTGTGAAGATTCGATGAGGTCGAGAAACTTGCGAATCGCTTTTTTGGGGCTCGCATCGTTAAGGAAGTTTCGTGTAAATATAGTTTAACCAGTTTAAAACAATATTCCTGGTTTCATAATGCAGGGCCACGACCCAAGAGAGTTTAGCGAGATTCAGCCGCTGGTTCCACCACCTCCTGAGAGGCATGGCGTTGTTGGTACCCCAATTGATCTTAACGAAATTGCCCTTAGCATCGCTGGAAGATACAAGAAGCAACCTGGAGGAGTTGACCCTGAAGCCGCCACTCCCTCTCTCCAGCCTTTTTCAACTAAGCTCGCAGACGACTATTCGGCAAAGCTGACCATTGATTACGGGAGATCTAAGGATCATCCAATGAACCCGGCCTCCTTTACCGTCCAAGTGTTTTCGGATAATGCCTCTCCTCCAATAGTTCATGTGGCAAAGTATCGCTTTAACTGGCCAGTGGGTGCGATGAGAGACATCGCTTGTGAAGAACTGCTTCCAGCATTTGAAGCGTTGAAATCTCCTTCTACAGCGGCTGCCGGACTTCAGCTCCTAAAAAAGGCTGAAGAGCAAGGATTTGTTTATCAAGTTCATCCAACTTTCATAGACCCACACCTTTTTCCAGAAGTAGCCGAGAAAATAGAAGGAAAAAGCGCCAAGGAAGCACTTCAAATTCTTCTGAAAGAATTTCAAATAAACACGGAGAGCTGGGGCAAGACCGCCAAAGGATTGGATCACCTTCTTGTTGAACTCGAGGCCGGGGAATCCAAACTCGGTCGAGACGAAAGAGGGCTGTTTCTCGCCACAACAGTTGCCCGGATAGATATCTTTTATCAGAAGGACAATGGCGAGTGGCTGAAACTTCGAGAAAAATTTCAGCGACTACAGTTTGAAGATGGAATCCCAACCATTAAGGAACGCGCTGTAGAACGCACCATCGGAGAAAAAATGCTCCCGTATGAATCCGGTAGACAAGCTGCGCTCCGGGGAATGGCAGAAGAGCTCGGTGTAACCGGAAAGCTTGTGAAAGATTCCGGCATGCTTTCCGTGGTAGATTTTCCATCCACCTGCTACCCGGGATTGAACCACAGAGTCCTCTTTTACGACTTCGAGGCGACCTTGGGGAGGGAGCAGTACCAACCCAACCGAGTACACCCGACCGCACGAGATAAGGATGGGAAATCACCGCTGATTTTCGCTTATGAAGAAATTGGCTCAGATAAGAACATATATTTTCAGTGGGTGTATACTGAAGAGGGGCCGAAGCTAAATCGTGGTCCAGTGATGAAGACACCATCAGCACCGGGCTTTGATGCTGCTTAGCGATCACGCAAGTACAGCAAGAGAGAAGTACTACTTTTTCAACAGGAATAGAAAGGTATGAGCCGCGGAAATCCATGTGTCTTCATGTTTGGCGAACCAGAGGACCAATCCATTCGAACTGCCCTACGTAGCGAGCTTCATGTTGGAGTAGGAAGTGACAACGGCCTCTTAAAGGATCCAATTTTTACCTTTTACGAGAATGTGGCGGAGGCCGACCTTGTTATCGCCTATCCGAATGCGCACCCAGTACATCTCCTTTCTCTTATCGCGGAAGGAGAAGTCGGACATCCCTTAATGCTTCAAAAGCCCGTCCAGGCAACCGCTACTGGAAAGCAAGACTATCCCTTGAAACCAATAGTTTTCTTTGGCAATGAAGCTGACTGGGCTCCTTTCAAAGCACAGTTTGTTGGGATGAAACATGGTGGACTGCTGCGTGATGGATTTGACCGTATCGTTCACTACACCGATTCCGTTTCAGGTCTCATCGACTATGTTGATAAAACTCTAATCCGTGAAATTCCGACCACGAGACTTCACTACTATAAGTACAATAAACAGCCGTCGGACATCTCTGTATTACGTAACCCAGATGCTGGTATCCCTTCGGATATCACCATTGCCTTTTTCTGCTCTGCAAGCACGAAAGATCCTGCTCACCATGCTCACGCGAGAGAAGCCGCCAAAATGCTCGCAGATAGAGGATGGAACGCACTTGATGGCGGTGGAAGTGGATTAATGGAGACTCTCAATCGAGCGTGCAAGGAGCTCGGAGTTTATACATATGGCGTCTCGGTCGATCCTTCTGGTGCTCCGCTCCTCTTCTTTGAACGGAAAGGTTCAGGAAGACCAGAGCACGTTGATCACTACATCGAATCAAAAGGGATGATTCCTCGCATCGAGACTTACCATGGCCATTCACATGCCTCGATCGCGTATGATGGGGGAGTCGGAAGTGCTCAAGAGGTACTCATGACCGCGCAGCTTCTTGCCCAAAACCACCCGGTAATGAGCTACGAGACCGTTGACGGCAATGTTGTACAAAAGCCGCTTTACATCATGGATGGCTCAAGAATATGGGGAGAGGTATTGAAAGAGCTTGAGCGCCGGCCAGAATTTCGAGATTTACGAGCACAAATTCAGGCAAGAGGCTCCTTCCGAGAAATTGAACAAGAACTTGGCGAGTACTTCAGAGAACACCGTCCGATCTCTCGTAGTGAACGTGAGCGACACTCTCCACGAGCCCGATACCATGACGTCCCTCTTCCTCGGGTAGATATCTCTAGTACTTTCCCAGATCTTGTACAACGAGCACGAGAGCTCGGTAGCAATGGTTCCGCTGAAAGTGGGAGACCTACCACGCGAGAGCGGGGAGATATTCAGCCTTAAATTGCTAAAGGCCCTCATCTTTGGGCATTTCGCTTCTGGAGCTCTCGCTCTATCTCCTTTAATAACCAGGACTCCTGGGTATGAAGGAGTTTGTTAACAAATGCAACTTGCTGTAACCGTTCTTGTTGCCTTGCTCGGGTCCGCTTAGCAAAGAAGGATCCGCCTCCCACCCGGTCGAGATTCTCAAGAATGCTCGTGGCACTATCTTTGTTTCGCGCGGCCATTACCCGCGCCCCAGTTAGCACTTTCTCAGCATCGTTACTTGTCGCGCTCGAAACAAAAGGAAGCACAAACTCAAAAGCGAGCTGACGTTGATATTTCAGTCTTTTTAGCTCGCCCTCTTTTGAAAGTCTCCCGTAAAGATTTGACGAGATGCGCATGGACCGATCAGTCTCTGGATACGCCATCACTAACTGCTTGCTCCGTAGAGCTTGTGTCAGCACCATCTTCTGCTCAAACCGGAGTAGCTCTCGAAGAGCATTTTTATCCTTTTCTTGATTTCCAGTATGAATGGCCTTTCCTTGATAAATAAGCCTCTCAACGTGATATTCCTTCCCGACTGGAGTGAGTACCGTTCCAGCGAAGGCTGGTTCATTCAAGGTAAAGTGCACCAACGGTGAAAGCTCTCCTGCCAGACCATGAGAAAATCCTGGAATCCTACTATTGAGCTCTTCAGCATCTACTGGAGTAGCTTCGTTTGGTGGAGTAATAAGACGTTCTCGGGAGAGCGCTCTCCCTATTTCATCAAGAATCCTCTCATACCGAACTTCGTTAGAATCGAAATCCACACCAACAATTCGTTGGTAAGCGAACTTGGCTGCTGCTTCAGTATCAACAGTCCAAATGTCATAGTCCGCTGAAGGCTTCGGATCTCCCGCGAACCCGACGGCGACCATTGGAAGGTAGGGTGGATAATGAAAAGGATCAAGGGAGTCAGTCGCTATCACTTCAATCAAGTGACCTGCAGCAATTTGAATATGTGAAGCAAACCAGAGAATCTCCTGTGGCTCAGGATGGATCCTCCCCTCAGTTTCCTCATCAACAACTTCGGCAATTCTCGCTGCTGCTCCAAGCTGCTTCATCTGGTGAAACGCCAACTCCGAGGTAACATAACTCTCGTCCTTGAGAGCCAGCACCTCTTGAGCCGCATTGCGAAGTTTTTCCCTCTCTCCGCCGAAGAGTCCCCTATCACCCCGGTCTTCCATTTCCCCTCGATAGCACATCCCACTCTCAAAGCGCCGCCCTTGGTCTTCTGAAGGATATGGGGTGGAAACGGAGCGATGTATCCCAAAATGTTGTTAAACAGCATTTTAGGATGGGGAGAGATAGTGCTCCCCGCCTCGAAAATCGTGCTCTAAGAGCCTAGAAGCTTTGACCATTTTTCGAATATTCGAGTAGAACGTTCCCTCGCTCGTTGGTAGGACGAGACCGTGAATATAGCCCTTCCACTCTCGACCAACCCTTCCCATGAACTGCTGAAGTTCATCCCCACGAGCTGGCTGATGTTTCATAATCAGGGTATTCGCTCCTGGAATATGGTGTCCCTCTGTGAGAAAACTCGTTCCAACCATGAAATCAATTTCCCCATCAGAAAACTGCTCCATGATTTCCCGAGAATCACGGTGTCTCATGTACTTCCCCCCAGCTACAGCACGAGACTGCACCCCATAATGGCGTAGCCTATGCTCTGCGTGTTCAGCAAGAAAGACGGCATCATCATAGAACTTGGAATAGAGCAGTACATTTCCGGGACGGCGATTCCGAAGATGGCTCTCCAACAAATGCATAGTCGTCTCAGTCAGCGGATGGTCATAAAAGCCATCATGTTGAGCAAGGTTACTCTGCATGACCTGAAAGACATGCTTTATCATGGATGCTGCGGTAGGAAATCGCGGACGTTCAGTCGTTTCTGGATCAGGATCACGAATAAATTCATCAACCTCAACCCCGTCTACACACATTGCCAACTGACCAAGGGTACGCACCTGTCGATCGTCTAACACAAATTGATACTCGGTTCCTCTGGAAACCTGCCGATAGGTGTCTTCCAGAAGAAACTTGTACATCCCAAGCTCAGGATTCACCGAGAGCATGCGATAAAACCAATTCTGCCCCTCACTCGCGCGTGCGAACATCGCTGGCTTAATACGGCCATCTTCATCCTCAATCTTGATGAGACGCGCTTCTGCGAGCTCCTTTCCTACTCTATCAAGGAAAAAGAAACGTCCTGTTTGGGTGAGGTATTGGTGGTATCGACCAAAAGCGCCCAAGGTGTAAACATGATCAATAAGATTACTCCGCCAAGGTGAACGTTCCATGTCAGGTTCAATGTGCTCTCGCACCTTCTTCACAAAAGCTGTAGTTACGTGTTCTCCAACGACAGAAAGATGTCCCTCCGAAGGAATGTGAACAAACTCAGCAGCCTCTTTCTGAAGATCTGGATATCCGACTAGCGCGTCAACAATTTTATCATGGCAGTCTCCAATTCCATCTTCTAGGATAGCTGCAGGAGTGCGGATAGCGAGCGGAAGCTCGATATCGTGACGTACGTACTTCTTCTCACCACGCCCAACATTAATGAGGATGCGGTCGACATTCTCAATGACATTTTTAGTCAGAGCACTAGAACTTTCGCCAAAGAGCGTTAAGAGCGCATCCCGTTCCTTCTCATCGGCATAAGGTGTCGCCGAGAACCCAACGACCCGCGGCTTATTTTCTAACTTTTGGGCTCTCCGGAGGATCTCAGCAGCAGCATCTCGTCCTCGGCTCTTGTGAACTTCATCGACTATGACAAGAGCATAATCCTCCAAGTTTATGCGCCCACTTTTCACATCGTTGTTCACAGTTTGAGGAGTTGCAAACTGAAGCCTCGAGTCACCATCGTAAATAGCTTTTCGCTTTATTGGTGAGACATCACCTGTCAGGATAGCCATCTCTTCATCACCGAGAGTCAAGCAGCGGGAGGCATCACGTTTAATTTGATTAACCAAGGGTTTCTGTCGAGTAATGTAGAGCACTTTGGCGTTGGGATCGGCCGCCAAATACTTTGCTGCAAGAGCACATGCAACGAAGCTTTTCCCCGCACCGGTGCTTGCTGCAACAATGGCATTCCGCTCACTCTGATCGAGACGCATAAGCCCAACAGCCTGGCCAGAGATATAACGAAAGTTTGAAGTGTCAAGGATTCCCTCCCTTCCGGTACTCAGAGCGAACAGCTCTACCGTCTCAGGAATGTCCGGCTCAGGATCGCCATTCCGAACTTCAACCTGATTCGAAGGCTCCTCGAAATCAAAATGCCCCTGACGCTCTGCCCTGATCACACGCATAGCCTCCTCAGCGGTGAGCTCAGTAAATAGTACGTGACGAACTCCATGCTCTGAATGAGGTGGGCGAATGAGATGCGAAGGAGAGTGATCTTTCATCATGCTTGGTCACCCATCCATAGACGCTTACCAACCTCCGAAGGATGAATTGGATTCTTTATTGTTAACTGTACAGCTTGTCCGTTCGGACTTAAGGTAGGGGTAGCAAGTACATGAACTCGTTGCCCTTCACGCAGATACTCATGTTCTGTTCTGCGCCAAAAAATGGCTTCCACCGACCTCTGTCCATCGGTTAATTGAACTCTCAAATGGTTGCGATGCTTTCCAATAACTCGTGGCGGGCCATCGACAAACAGATTCTCGATGATAACTTCCGGCTCTGGATTATCTGTTCCAAATGGTTCAAATCTTCTCAGTTCAGCGACTGCTCGCGGGGTAAGATCTCTTAATGAGCATATTGCATCTGCTTTCCAGGTAGGAGGGGAGTACTCTGCTCCGAAATCCCTTGTGACACTTCGGTCCAACTTTTCAGCAAGTCGTTGATGATTCCGAGCGAGAATCGATCCTCCAGCTGCAGCTGGATGCCCACCAACCTTTTCAAACTCCTCTTCAATCCCTTGAGATTTTAGATTCGCTATCATGTCGTATCCTTCGATAGAGCGGAAAGAGCCTGATGCGAAACCACCATAGTTTGCGAAGATTCCAGCTGGACGGAGGTAAAGGTCGACCAATCGCTGACAGACGATACCGACAACCCCTTTATGAAATCCGGACATTCTCCCCCACTGCTCTTGAAAAGCTTCTCCCATGAGACAGATAAAACGAGGCAACTGTGAAGGATCTTCTGGTAACATAGCGATCGCTTCTTGCAGCATCGAGTGCTCGATATCTTTTCGACGTTCATTTATCCCAAAAAACAGCTCAGCGCTCTTTCTCGCTTCCTTTCTATCTCGGGTAGCAAGGGCGTCGATCATGAAATTCGCGTCGCCGAGACGGCCCGGAGCATTGATCATTGGCGCAAGCATCAGGCTTAAATCACTCCCAGAGGGCTGGTCAAAGATGCCACGGCGCTTCAACATTTCGTCGAAGACTGGGAAAGGAGAGTCTTTGAACATTCGTAGCCCATGAAAGGCCATGGTCCAACTCGCTCCGCGAAGAGGCACACAGTCGGCAAGTGTCGCAATAGCAACCGGTACAAGATAAGAAGAGAGGTCCACTTCTCCTGTGGACCGACCTCGACTACGCAGTTCATCATGCACTGCCATCATGGTTAGCAGCATAAGACCATTGGCGGCGAGGACGTTATCTTCAAAACCACACCCTGTCTGGCCAGGATTGCCAAGCACTGCCGGGCAATCGACATCACCAACGTGATGGTGATCGAGTACTCCAACCCAATACCCAAGCTCTTGTGCAAGCAGGATCTCGCGCTTATTAGTAGTGCCAAAGTCTGCGGTAAGAATAGACTTTGGTCCCTCACCGAATCGCGCCTCTAGCGCCTGATGATGCTTTCGAAAAAACGGCTCAGTAAAGCCGTAGCCAGACTCCTCACGAATAGGAATAGCCGAGTAGAGCGCTTCAAAACCGACCGATTTCAGAAGATCCGTTGCGATCATATTTGAGACGATACCGTCGTTGTCAAAGTCAGTAAAAATCGCCAAAGGTCGCTTATTTAGGACGCAATCAACAATATGAGAAACGATCTTTCTCCCATTCTTCATCTCTCGAATATCTGGAAGACTTGAAAGCGAAGGATTCAGCCGAAAATCAAGATCCGCTCCCGGTTCATACCCGCGAGCAGCAAGCACTGTTGGAACAAGGGAGTCCTGAAAATTATACTCTTTCTGAATAGCTCTTGAGATCTCTGGCCGTTGAGTCCGGATGGTAACATATGGATTGATCGCAGTGGGCCCGCCTCCAGTTGTCAAACAACTCTGTATACTGACAAGTCTCCGAAGCGGTTGTAGAGAACGTTCAGGAGGGGGCGAAAAGAGTCCCCGTTGGGTATCTACTCGGGGCTTCTCTCCTGACGGCAGCTTCGCATCATCCGGCCAAGGTGGCGGTTCCCCATCCCTGGATTCGTCTCGCCCCCGAGGCTGTTCTGGGTCCATGTGCTCTTTCTGAATTTAGTGCGTAATTACCCGAACTCTCATGGTATGGCGCTCCGAAACGCTAGTAAAATTCGGATCTGCAAGTTTCATTGATGGAAAATTGCTTAGCATTATCACCGCCTTATACTGGATTCCACGTGTCATATGAATACCAGTAGCGTGTTACCAGTACGGATAGATGCAGAGGAATTTAGTAATCCTCAGCTCGCCCCAATATCTCCTGAGCCACTTGAGCTTGCTGCTGCGGAGCTTCGAGACCGTCTCGCCTCTCCAGCTGGATTGCCACTGAAGGAACAACACCCAGAGACAGCTGAAGAGATAGCCGAAATCTTACGGCGACAGTCGCCGATAGCAAGAGTACTTGCGGCTTCCGGATTGGACCTCAAAGAAGCGGCAGAGCTTTTACGCGTACCACAGTTAAGTACAGTTCCCTCTATCAATCCCTCAATCGGATTCTTTGCAGAGCTTGCGAGAGTGACCGATCACCTTCTCGATGCCGCTCGAAGTGGTAGACCAATTTCCATTTCCGCTAGTGGAGGACTTCAACAAGTTGCAGGCGGTGCAATCCTCAGACGAGCGCTAAACGACATTGGAGTAACGACGACTTCCGACCGGGAAGATCCTCGCGCTCTCTCAATCGAACTCACCATCGATGGGGAAAATAGAAAGGGCTATCAAGCGTTCAGCACCGAAGATGCTCTCTCCATAGTCAGTAGAAAACCAGCGATCGTTGCGCTTCTGATGGCAAGAAGGCTTGTGGAAGAGACGAATCGGGTCCTCATAAAGCCAATTGACTGGACACGTTATACACCAGTCGCAGCATTAGGGTGTCAGAGTGGTAAGGACATAAAACCGTTGGAATCCGCAGTTGCATGGCACGGCACCTTTGAATTCAACGCTTCTCGAAAGAATAATCCCGGTCTGATGGCATTGCATTCCCATTTGATAGCTCCTGATCAGTTAACGCCAAGAGAATTCGGCTATCAGCTAGCCCCAATTCTCGATAAAGCGATTGAACAGGGCAAAGGAGAACTCGTCGGGCAGCTTCTCTCCAGCACCGATATCAGAGAAGCCTCAAACATCGCACGGCAACTCATTGAAGCTGCTGGAGGACGTCTCGAAAAACTTACGGTGAGTCAGATTGAAGTACCCACAAGCCCTTCAGGGAGAATAGCTGATTCGACCCTTTTGCTAGAAGAAGTAAACAATCGCTTAGAAATTCAGCAACGGGCTCTTCTCTCCGCTCTACCAAAAGATGAGAGAATTCCGCCTCTCTTCCTAATTAAAGGACTGGAGTTTGGAGAGAAGAGAGAATATGAAGGATACACTCGAGTCACCCTTTCAGATGGAAGACAAAATATCACTGCATTTCTCGATCCCCGAAGAGCAAGTTCGCTTGAGGAAGGAGACACCATTCATGCGCAAGGCTCGATCTTCAGTCACGGAGTTCCAAAACAGGAGATAATCCTGATTCTCGACAATTTCGAAAAAGTACAAAATCAGCCTGAAATTGAGACATTCGAGCCAGGAAGCATTCAGTACACACCACGGTTCAAAACCGAAATTGCGAGCACTCAGGAGGACATTAATCGACTGGCAAAAATACTTGCTCGGAAAAAGTCAGGGATCCTGGCTTTTGATATCGAGACGACCCTCGAAAAACCACAGAAAGCTTGCCTCTATACCTTCACCGACTGGGAAGCAAAGAAAACATACGTCTTTGATGCGGTAGCTTGCAAAGGACCGGATGGGACTATCACCTACCATGACATGTCCGCCCTGGGAGAAGTACTCCATCAGCCATCTGGCCGAAAACTCATCATTCAAAACCAGCACTTCGAAAGAGGCGTACTCGCACAGGAGGGGCTATTTCCGCGTGGCGTCATCGACACCATGGACGAACTCAAACGCTTACGACCTGACATCGAACGTCGGGGGTTGAAGGAGGGATTACGTTGGTGTCTTGGGTTTGAGATGAGCAAAGAGCAGCAAACGAGCGACTGGACCTTCCGTCTACCAGATGGTTCGATTCACCCCGCGCAGCTCGGATACGCAGTTGGTGATACCGAAAAGCTCGCTGAATTCTTCGCTTATTTAGAATCTTTTGATCGAAAAACTGCCCCACCCAAAACGGCAAAAATCCGAGATCTTATTGCCGGCATCGCGCGTGAAACCAAGCGACTGGCCAGTTACATCGAGGATCATTGCCCGGAACTCTGGGAGCTGGAAGCCAAGCAACAGATTCTTAAAGGCCGAATTACTTCACTCCTCGATGCTGGGAATCTCTCACCAGCATTTGCCTTTGGAATCGCCGAAGGAAGAGAGCGAATCGGCTCCATTTCTAAAGAGCGCTTTGCGAGGGAGCTAGAAACAATTTGTAAAGGAACTGTTGCTGAAGAAGTGCTAGAGCGAACAAAAGAGGAAGTTGCAAAGCAGGTTATCTCAAAAACTGCGGTGAAAGATCTCTTGTTAAGTCCCAAATGGCGTGAGGCCGGCTTTTATTCAGATACTCAGGTTGATGACTTTGTTTCTTCTCTGAGTACCGTCACGAGAGCAAGTGACAAAGCAGAGATAACAATTAAATACGATCCACCAAAAAGAACTTATCGGGTTGCTATCAATCCGAACTGGAGCATTACCGCCTGCATGCATGAGTATACAAAAACCTACCAAGCAATCCTTGCGCTGAAACAGAAGCATCCACAAATTCCGGAAAGTGAAACTCGAGTTCGACGATATGAGGCTCAATGTAGCTACCTATTCTCGCAATTCGGAGCAGAGGAATATCAAGGAAAGGTTGGCTCTGTAAAGCCTTCCTACAATTCGACAATCGATGGTGAACGGCTAAAGACCGCACTCCATAATATGGGTGATAGCCTCTTCGGAGCTGAAGAAGTAGAGGATGACTATCTCTCCCTCGTACGCACCTCCATTAAGCGCGCCGATGTGCGCGCAGCACTCAAAAAGCCGGAATTCGAGGATTCCCCGCTATATTCGGCGAGATCTCAGATCGGTTTCTTTCATGAAGTGACAGCACCAGGAAACGCAACGATGTCACCGTACATCTCACCGGGCACGCTGCCGTGAATATCCCTCTTGAGTTTTGAATTGGTCTTGCGGAGAGAGTCGTCCGATGACCGAGCCAACGACATCTCTGAGCTCCGAAAAAGAAGCTCCTCGCTCGACAACGACTCGCAAACCGTTTGAGGCGACCTCTAATAGCCTTTGTCCATATGACCGAACTCCTCGGTCTCGAATCTCAACTATGGGGACATTCGCTCGTTGAGCGACTTCCGATATGACATCAACCTCTCGAGATTTTAACGCGATATCACTAACGACAACTCCACGAGATCGCACTAACTCCGCTCGAAGATCTGCTAGTGCCTTCCGGGTGGTTTCATCGCGGAGGTTAGAGAGATCATCTACACTATCTGGTAAATGAAGAGCTTCGAGTGAGCATCCTTCAAGATTCTGCTCTCGGCTCAGAAGCCCGATCGAGCGCTGCAACTGCCCAGCATCACTCTTATCTCTAGTGACGATGATTACACGGTTTTGACTATCAAGACTTACCACTCAAACATGATAACGACTTCGGTTTACTACTCAATCAATCAGAGACAATCGTTCGCTTAAAGGTCGAAATCTCGCCAACAGGCCAAAATCAACTGGAATTTCTAGCAGTTATGCAGGCGATAGACCAAGCTTCTGGTAGGTGTCTACTACCCGATTGAGAATTTCATCAACGTTCTTCTCCTTAATCGCTGCGGCGTTAAACCTCCGACCAACGGTAAAGAGCAACGCATCAGTTTCAAGCATCCCAACAACAGCATCAGGATAGGCTCCAAGGAAGAACATCCCGGCCCCCTTATCGACATTACCAACGGGTAGTCCGCGAGCAACGGAACCTGCGACGAAGAGATCTCGACCGTCTTGTATGGTTACTGACTGCTCAACAGCTTCACTTTTCCAGACACCTCGCATCATTCCGTCATTTAAGATATCTCCCATTGCTGCCGCATGTAGTGCTGGAGGAGAAGAATACATTCTCCGAATTATCGCAGAGAGGTTGTTCGTCACTCGTTCCGCATCCTCCTTCGCGGATGAGGCCCCACCATCCAACTTTGGTGGCATAACAGTTATTAATGCTCCAACCCGTTCCTTATAGAGCGTGGCATTCTTTGAGAAGGATACCGCTACCATCACCGGAATCCCCTCTTCGATGCTTTTTACAACAGGGTACATATGTTCAGAAATGGTTTTCCCATCAAGCAGGGCATAGGCCACATCGAAAAATGCCGTGTGCCCCTTATCCTTCATCACCTCAATCGTCTCATCCCACTGTTCGCGCGAAGGGGTAAATGATGTCGAATTATGAGCGGAAGGCTGAAGACTAATTACAGAGCCAGCTGGGGCAGTCGCGATGCCTAGCCGCATCCCATCAGCATTTAGTCTGTACGCTTCTCTATCCAAGTACGGATAGGTTGGAGAGCCAAGTCCCACATCAGCTGCGATATTCAGGTGATTTCCCCATGTAGGATCACTTACGTAAATCTCACTCGTCCCAGAGCGCTTAGCGAGCTCAGTACCAAGACGATAGGCTCCAGTGCCACCAAGTCCTTGAACCGTAACGAGTCGATGATCTCTCCGTAGCTCGGCGGCAAGCTCTTCACCAAGGTAAAAATTCTCTACCCCCCGGCAGAAGCTTGGTACTCCCGTAATCGGAAAATACCCATTCTGCATTCGAAAGTTATGATCCTTCTCAGTAGCATCAATAACAGTTTGGACAGAGATCATTCGAGGGACCATTCCCCGATCATCTACGAATGTTCCAACTCCAAGATTGATTGGCTCAACAGCAATTCTCCCTTCAAGAAAATCCTGTTTGGCTGCGCGAAACCTTTCACCGACGGAGAGAATCTTGTCCTTCTCGACGTTCGGAAGTCCGCGAAAAAAACGCTGCGCCAAAACATCCGGAGATCCCCGTAAACTCTCGCCTTCACTAGTCCCAGAACCGATACCAGGTCCCAATGTCATCCTACCCCCTTCTCTGAACACACCGTTCTAGAATTCAAAGCTGTCACAACGGCCCGGCTAAAGCAAACATCGGGGCGAATAAAAAGATTCCCGCTTTCAACCATTTAAAAGGAAGAAGAGAACACCGGCCAAACGGTGGAAATACTTTTCATGATTGCTATAGAGTTCAGTTACTGGAGGAGAATTGAATATTCTATTTGTGCATCGCGTTGCCGATCGGTCTGAAGCAAGCCTTGTTACCTGGATGAGCGGAATCGGCGATCAGGTGACTGTTATTTGCGATCCCCGAGAGCCCCGAAAAAAGGAGTTCGAGGAGGCTGGAGCCCATGTTGTTCCCCTTCGCATTTCAAATCGGCTGGACCTCTTTGCTATTCCAACCATTCGCAAGCTCTGCAAACAAAAGCCAATTGATATCCTCTACTCCTCTTTTAATGCGGGAATCTCTTGCTCATTACTGGCGACTATCGGTCTTCCAACCCGGGTCGTAGCGTACAGAGGAACGCTGGGAAATCTCTCTCTTTTCGATCCATCTTCGTATCTCACACATCTCAGTCCAATCCTTACCGGTATTGTTTGCAACTGCGCTCCGATCAAGAAGTTCTTGGTATCGCTCGGACTTCGAGAAGATACCATTCGGGTTGTGTACAAGGGCCACGATCCTCTTTGGTACAAGGTCTCCCTACCAATTTCAAAAAAGGATCTCCAAGTCCCTGAAGATCACCTGGTCGTTGGACTCGTTGCGAACATGCGCCCATTGAAAGGAGTCGAAATCTTAATCGAGGCGATGCGCCCACTATTTGAAAAATTTCCTCTAAGCCTGGTGCTTATAGGGAGTGATAAAGGTGGAACGATTGCCGCAAAGGTACGAGATCTAAAATTAGGGGAGAGGATCAAGCTATTAGGATTTCGAGAAGATGCCGCACAACTTGCAAGCCTTTTTGATATCGCCTGCTTGCCCTCAACACGCCGAGAAGGCGTTCCTCGTTCCATAGTTGAAGCGATGAGCCATGGAAAACCGTGCGTGGTAACCGATGTAGGAGGACTGCCAGATCTCGTCGAACATAATCAGAATGGCTTCATCGTCCCACCGCTTAACTCTGAATCACTAAGGGATTCCCTTGAAAAGCTGATTGAGAGTAAGGAACTTCGTGACCAATTCGGTAGCGCCAGTCGACAAAGGTTTGATTTCCTCTTTTCCCTGGAGCGCTATCATGAAGAGATGCGAGACTTTTTTGAGCGTATCCCCCTGATTTAGGGACAAGTGAGCTCCGAAAGCAAACCGTATAGCTCAAACCTAAAAATTCTTCGTACTGGTGGAACCGAACAAATGGAGGCTCATAGCCTTCACTGTTTGGCGCAATTATTGCAAAGTGTTATC
>JAGRAT010000549.1 GCA_020434495.1 Bdellovibrionales bacterium
CGCATGCAATCTCATTCCAGCGCAGTAGAAACATGGCGATAAAAAAGCTCTCTCAGGGGGAGCAGCGCATGCGCCGATGGGAAGAGTCTCAACTTCCTGATGACCCGTGGCGAGAAATTCATCCCACCCCGGAGTACGTTCCGCCCGAGCTTTCCAGAGTTCCGCTTGAGCCAGACGAGAACATTTTGGAGTTCATTGCGAACTACAACCCGTACCTCGCCGAATGGCAACGGGACCTTCTACTCATCACCGATAAAGAAACTCGCTACTTCATGCCTCAGATGGAAACGAAGATCATGAATGAGGGATGGGCGAGCTACTGGCATTTTAAGATCTGTAAGGAGCTCGATCTTCCTCAGGGGCTCCACCTTGAATTTCTCGTTAGACACAATCAGGTACTGAGACCAACTCCAGGAGGTCTCAACCCATACCACCTTGGCTTTGTTATTTGGCATGATATCGAGCGCCGCTGGAACGAGGGAGATACCGGACGAGAATTTTCTGATGACTCGCCCCCGAAGGATCTTGCGACGATGCATGAGAATGATACTCCCGGAAGAAGGAAAATTTTCGAGGTCCGCGAGTCTGATCGAGATACTTCGTTCCTTCGTCGATTCCTCACCGAAGATATCATGAGGGAGCTTTCCCTCTTTCAGCACGAAAAGCGTGGTAAAGAGCGAGTTATCACCAAGGTCTCAGACGAAGAGAATTGGCAAGACGTAAAAAACACTCTTATCGCCAATGTTGGGACGAGCTCGCTACCGGTAATCAAGGTGGAAGATGCAGATTTCGGAAGCAAACGAACACTCCAACTTCGCCACTACCATGATGGGCGAGACCTTCAACTTGAATATGCCGAGAAATGTTTACAACACATACAAGTCCTCTGGGGACGAGAAGTTATCCTCGAGACAACTGTGAACGGAAAAGATTCTGTTCTGAAACTGGTCGACGATTCCCTCAAAATTGAAAAGCCGTAGTCGTGCTTGAGCTCTCCGCTTCCCAAAAGCTCGTTTTCTTCAGTGCTCTTGGAGGAGCTCTTGTTGGCTTTCACACCGCTCTTCTTCTTCTCGGACACTTCGCCGCCTGGATCATTTTCAACCTCGGGCTAGGAATTTTCTGCATCTGGATGGCAACACTCATTGGGACAGGCCTTCGCAGAAAAAAACTGGATAATAAAGACTCAAAAAGCTCCTGACAAAAGCCCTAACCCTTCGACTGTACGATGCCCGCAAAGCTCATCCTGGAATAAGTCCATGCTGATTACGTGATGAGAACGTTCTATAGAGAGTATCAAAGGCGAGCTGTATATCCGACTCAGCGAGATAGAGAATGAATTCTGTAGAAGTAGATGAGACCTCTTTGATGTTTATCCCTTGGAGGGCAACCTGTCTCAACACCGCGTAGAGGAATCCAGGAGTCTCAAGATATCGATCATCGAACTTTACAGTCAGGGAACCGACCTTTCGATCTATCCGTTTTGGTTTATTCTCGAGCAGCTCCTCAGCAAACATTTCATGCTTCGCTTCAAGGATAACTGTTATCTCTGTAAGTCCTTCGGTAACAGTTATCAATCCTTCGCGCTTCTGAACCTTCCGGTAAACATTATTCACCTCTTTATGGTTCTCGGGGGTCTTGTACAAGGTCACGATCAGCAAATCTGTGTGAACGACAAGATTGTGTATCTGAAAAAATCCTCTATCGCTTCCTTCATCAAGCTCTCTACCCAATCGGGAAAGGCTCATTACAATAGCGCTTGGGGTAATCTCCTTCTTCACCCGCGCTTCAATAAGCGGCTGAATAAACTTTGCGAGCTGGGTAAGGTTTAAGAGCTGATACTGGAACCCAAAGCGCAAGAACGCGCTCTCAAGAACTATCGCTCTCACAGCATCAGATACCTTCTTCATTCGTGAGCGGTCCCAGCAAAAAATTTATTGATATAACACTCCCTTGTGCCGATATTCATACTCTGAACAATGTGTATACTGCCCGCAAATGAAATTCGCGGTCTCGTCGTCGAAAGCTGATCGCTTTCGGCTGATTCTACGGGCGGTATTT
>JAGRAT010000550.1 GCA_020434495.1 Bdellovibrionales bacterium
TATCACCGTGGCAGTCAATAAACGCAAACCCCTTGCCGTGCTTAAGATCTTCTCTAATGAGTAGCTCGAGTAACTTCGACTTTCCTGATCCCGATTTCCCAAGCACATGAAGCTGCCCAAGACGATCAACTCGCTTAATTCCAAACGGTTCTCGAACGCCTTGGTGGCGTGTGTGTGCAAAAAAGCTCCATGCGGGGGTCCGTGGCATTCCAGAGAGCCCCGGCGGCAGACTTGCTGTGGCAGCGAGAAGCGATTTTACGTGGGGATGCTTATGAATATAAATCGGGTGGTAATAGGTGGCGAGCTCATCCCCAGAAAGCACATATGGTCGTTTCAATTCCCTCTTCTGAAATGGCTCTAACGTCTTTGGACCGATGAATGTCTTATCCCGTTTACAGATACCGAGGGCATGCATGTCTTGGTATCGGAGCGGACAATGGAGTGACTCCATCGAGAGCTCCAGAGATTCAAGCTGCTCTCTCTCAATGTCTGGGTCCCCACCACTTCGGTCCTCCTCCCAGAGAAGGATACGGAGGTTTGTATGAAACATTGGGCCCTTCATGCGCTTGTTGGCCCAAAGATGTCGCTCATATGTTCCTGGCCAGAACCACTGGTAGGGATTTCGCAAATACACCAAAAGCCACCAGAACATGCTAAGCCGCATCTCGAAGTTTCGTTTAGCATCATCGGGATAGGCCGACACTACAAACTGAATGATACAATGCTGCTCGACGGGAAGTAGCGAGAGCACATTTAAAAGCGGCGACATAACTTCGCAGACCAATTCGTGGTAAGTAAGATACGCCATGGCATGGGCGCAAAGAGAGGTAAACTCCGAACCTAAAATGACCGCATTGTCACTGACCTGATAAGTATAGTCCTCTCGTGGAGCGATCCACGCCCCTCCGAGCATGACGTGAATCCCGGCCTGAATCTTATCGTAATCGCCCTTATTGCAATGGAATCCGTACTCAACAATTTGGCGGTGGCTATAGAGCTCGAAAGAGATTGGATTTTTCACCTCTTCGAAATACACCTGGAGCGCTTCAGAAAACTCCCCTGCTTTTGTGGTACTCTGGGCCGCTATCCAAGTGGCGTTGGCGTCGTCGATTTCCTCGCGACTAAATAACAATGAGTAGAGCTGTCCTTCGGAACTCACAGCAGGATGCACCTCAGATCTAAATTCACCCTAGCGACTACTAATGAACAGCGACTACCAATGAACATGGAATGCTGCCGACAACAATAGAGATGGAAAATGAGTCCGTACCTATTCATGGCCCATCAATAGAGCAACGCTGTTACAGTACGATGATAAGGAGAGTAGAGAAAGAGGGCTGCGAATGATTTTCTTTGAGAAACCACGGGCCCTACCTGGCGACTCCAGCAGGACCCGTGGATGAGATCGCCGTCATTCTGGGCGGATACTAATCTTCTTCGTTGCACGGCTCTCAGCCGCTGATTTTGGCAGTACAATAGTGAGCACTCCTTTTTTGAGAGTAGCGTCAACCTTGTCAGAGTCTATCTCTGCATGAAAAGGAACGATTCTTCGAAACGTTCCATATGAAGACTCATAGTAGCGTGCACCTCCTTCAGTGCGTTCTTCCTCAAGCTTTTTCTCACCCTCTAAAACAAGGTGGTCATCCTTAAGGGTTAAGTGAATATCCTTTTCTTCCATTCCCGGAAATTCAGCTTTCACCACTATCTGTCTGTCATCTTCCTTGACATCTACCTGTGGAGTAAAACTATTTTCCCCCTGAAACATTCTTCCCATCGGAAAGTCCGAAAACCCAGTGAAAAAATCTTCAAAAACTCTATTCATTTCCTGCTGAAGAGCGCTAACAGGAAGTGACGCGTTTACAACTGGAACTTTCTGACTTCCCGTCTTCCAAGGAACAAGATCTCTGAATTTCATGACTCCTCCTTTAAAAGAAAGTTCGTTTACTTTCTTTATTTAAGTACATGGGGAAGCAATTTCAAGAAATTTCCGCGGTAACAAGTGCATGAATCAGTGAGAAATCGATGAGGTTGTTGATGATAAAACTCAACTATCTCT
>JAGRAT010000551.1 GCA_020434495.1 Bdellovibrionales bacterium
AACAGAAACAAGAGTTTTTCCCGGGATTGGAAGCTCACGTATTCTTTTCACGCGTGTCCTCGGAGAGGCGATAAGTCCAGGTGTTAAGGCCCTAGCCATGATTTTCCACTCCTCCGTACAGCTCCAGCTCTTGAAAAAGTCTGGTCTGCTGTCGAGCAACATCTACTGCAGAGTCTAAAAACTCCTGGGGTCGATTTCTTCCATCAGCAATTATCCCATACATCCCAAGTTGTACATCCTTTCGAAGCTCCTTGCCTGGGCCGGCCCCGACATCGATATAGCCAGTCAGAGGTTCAACGAAGAGCTCGCCAGAGAGTTCTTTCACATCATTAAATACCTGCAATTTTCCACGCTCTATCACTCCGAGCTCTTCCCCTGCAAAGCTCACTCGACAGAGTTTCTCTACCCGCTTTTTGGTTGGAAACACTGGAACCACTGCATGCGCAATATTCACAAGACAGTCATGTACAAAAATCTCAGTTGCTGCTGCTTTATGCACAGAGGAAAGCACTCCAAGGTGTGGCATCATGAAGATGGAATCAACCGTTAACTGCGTTACTCCCTGAAGACCAAATCCTTCAAGCATCATAATCGCCGCTTGCAAGCGACTCGGAGCATGGCTCAACACCCCACCGGAGCCAATCACGACATCAAGCTTCATGAGATCAACCAGCTCATATCGGTTTGATGCCTGTGAAAAAATATCGGCGATTCCTCGTTGTCTTTGCGAACCAGCAAGACCGACAGCGAGCGATCGGTGGTGTTCAAGCGACAAACGAAGTGCTTCACGACAAACAGCCTGCTCAAGAATGAGGTCATCGATCACTTGAGGGATCGATGTTGGCCGTATCATCTTATTTCGAAGCCGATCTCGAACTTCATGCTCCGAGAGTGGATCTGCGAGCCAACGAGCAATATTTTTAACACCGGCTTCTACAAGGACATTCGCAACGGAGTAACTCATTCCCAGGTTCGCACTCACCGTTCTATTAAAAATCTGTTCTCCCTTATCGTTGTAAAACACACTAAAAACATCAGTAGTAGCACCACCGATATCCGCGCAGAGGACACTCACCTCGTCTCGAGTAGCATACTCTAACACGATATCCCCAACTGCAGCTGGTGTTGGCATTACCGGGACAGGAGTCCACGAGAGCAATTTATCGTAGCCCGGTGAGTGACTCATGACGTGCTTCAAGAAAAAGTCATGAATTGCTTCCCTTGCAGGGCGAAGCTCTTCAACCGAAAGATCTGGTCGAACATTGGCAACAACCGAGACCTGTGCCTTATCATGAAATATCTCCTCAATACTCTTGGCCGCATCTTTATTTCCAGCAAAGATAAGTGGCAAAGAAAGGGTGTTTCCGAAGCGAGGTCGAGGATCCGCCGCGACAATCATCTCTGCCATCTCGGTAACATGCTCGACAGTTCCACCATCGACTCCACCAGCCATCAGGACGATATCAGGGCGAAGATGTCTAATCCGCGAAATAATTTCGTGATCATCCCGTTCATCATCAGCCGAAAATGCTTCGAGAACTATCGCTCCAGCACCAAGTGCGGCTCGCTCCGCAGATTCGACACTCATTTCTGGCACTACACCGGTGACCATCATCTGTAAGCCACCGCCAGCAGAGCTCGTCGAAAGATAGAGATCTATTCCGTTACCATTCTGTTTTAGTTCAAAAGGAGGGCTGACCTCTTCCTTAAGAAGAGTACGCCCACTGAGTTCTTGAATTTCAGAAAAGGCGTTTAGCGCTCCGACGGTAACATCCGCAACTGGCTCTTCTACGGTAGTTGGAGCTTCCCCTCGAAAAGTCTGTCGCCAACCGTCAGGAGTCCTTTCAAAAAGTAGTGCCTTTGTCGTGGTAGACCCACAGTCGGTTACCAAAACAGTCTCGAGAGACTCCGGATCTATTGGTGAGTTTCCTTTCATGACAACAACCCGCCAACAGCACTCGACCAATCAAGAATGAGAAACTGTAAGCGCTCAACGAGCAGAGCCATCCGAGCCATCACAGTCGAACCAAAGAACGCTCCAAAACACA
>JAGRAT010000552.1 GCA_020434495.1 Bdellovibrionales bacterium
AACCTACTGAACCACCTTTTACAGCTGATAGACGGGGTAGTGAAATCTGAGGGAATCTACATCATTGGCGCCACAAACCGTGTCGAGCTCGTTGATTCAGCCCAAAAGCGGGCCGGTCGACTGAACAAGACTATCGAAATTGCCTATCCAGACGAAGGGGCAAGAAAAACTCTCTTTGGACTGTACCTGAAGAAGCTTCAGCTGGACTCGGATGTCAACCTTCTCCAGCTTGCACAGGTGACTGATGGATGCTCAGGGGCCGATATCAAGGAGATCTGCAACCAGGCAGGACTGAATGCCTTTAAGCGAGAGTCTGCCCAAGGGAGATCAAGAAACTACCTGGTAAGTGCCCAGGATCTCCAGCTCGCACTCAATGAATTTGCTCGCCCAAAAGCCAAAGTAGCGTAAAAATTCCAGGTTACACATCTCAGAAAAATTCGCATAACCATGTTGACGAGTAGCATTTCTGAAGTGCCGCTCGACGGGGTTTTTTAGGAATAATGAGGCTCTCCTCATTGAGGTTCTCTTATGAGCATGTTTGATCAACGTGCCAAAACAGATCTTGGAGCAGCAGCTGTTGCTGAAAGCTTCCAGCAAGGACTCGACGAAGCCCTCAATACCGCTCTGGAAGATCTCCACCTCGACCAAAACGAACTCAAACACCTCATTGAACAATCCGGCTCTTCCATCGCTCAAGACAAGCTTTCTGACGTAATGAGAGAGATCGATACGAACGGCGACGGAGTGATCTCGGAAACCGAATGGAAAGACGCATCCGCGAAAGAACATATTAACAAGCTCGTAGCAGAAGGACTTGACGAGGGAGTTGCCCAAAAGCTGTCTCAAGACAGTTGGCACCATCGAGTTCATGGCGCAATCGGAGACTCGAAGTTCGGACCTCAATCTCAAGGAGACGTAGAGCTGGAACCTGCATTATCTCCTGAAATCGAGCAAGAAATCTCCCTCTCCGAAGGATTGGCTGAAGAACAAGGTGTTGAAAACATTCTCGAGAAAATGAAGGAGAGCATCAGCAGCGCCCAAGCAGAAAGAGAGGCAACACCGGTGGGACTCTCAAATGAAGAGTCGATAGCTGAAACAAACGATATAGCTTCAATTCTTTCAGCGATGCGGGAATCACAATCAGAAGAACTCTTGACGGATCTCAAGGTTGCAGAAGCTAACCAAATAGACGAGGAATTGCTGATAGAACGAGATCTCACCCAAGAACAAGAGAACGACCAAGAAATTAAGCTAGAGACTACTCTTGCTGAAGAACAACCACTTGCTGCCACAGACGCGCTTCAGGAGGCGGCAAGCCAATATCTTGGTCAGGAACGGGGACTAAAGCAGGATCAGGTGATTTCAGAAGCTCAAGACATCGAGGAAGCCACCCTGCTAGAAGAGAAAATTAATACCTCCCTCAAAACAGACCAGTCACTAACGGCAGCCGAATCACTCCAGGAAGCAGCAGCCAAATACCTCGGACAAGACCAAGCAATCGCTGAGAAGCAAGAGCAGCAAGTCGCTCCCCAGCTTGCGCAGGATCAAGAGCTTCAAGCTCAGCATGAAGCAGAACTTTCTACCGAACAGAAACTAGAGTTGGATCCAGCCGCACAAGCCCTTGAAACAGAAAGGGAGGAGTTGCGAGCAAGATTCCGGGCACCACTTGAACAGGAAACAGAGCAAGAGGATGTAATCGCAGTTGAAGAGGAAGTCATTCAGGCGGGGGAGCCATTAGATGGAGTTGAACTGGAGACGGAAGCTACCCTACAGGTAGTTCCAGAACCAAAATCAACTGAGATGGAGAACCCCATGGACGAGAAATTAGTGGTAGACAATGAGTACGAGGATCAACGGGAGATCGATGACGAAGACGGTCCACTAGATATCGCTGGCATTTATCGCAACGTGGAAGCTCGCTACAATCAATCGTCCGACCCAGTAGAAAACTATAAGATCGGCGAAGATGCGCCTCTAAACTCTGAGCCAGAAAAAGAATTCTCACCTTCTAACGAAATAGAGCCGGATCAGGCGGA
>JAGRAT010000553.1 GCA_020434495.1 Bdellovibrionales bacterium
TGAGAGTGATGGGTGATAATTACAGGGCGAACATCTACTCCGGCATCCTTCATTTTTTGAAATTCACCTATCATTGCTATAGCGGAGTTACCAAGTCCCACGATGAAGGGAGTAGTACCCTCGTAACTTTGCCACGTAGACTCCGGAATACTTCTTTGCCATCTACGCATAGAGATACCTTCTATCTCACCGAAGTTCGTTTCCATCGGGCCATTCTTAATTGATCGAGGACTATTGTTCCCCGTCGCAATGAATAGGCTATCTGCCGTAATTTGCTTCTCATCACCTTGGTAGTCTTTAAGGGAAACGACGTACTTTCCGGACGTAGAATCATAAGTGGCCCCCTTCGCTAGGCCACGTCTATGCAGCTTTTCGAGATCATGACGATCTATAAGGCTATCAAGGAAGCGCTCGATATCCGCCCCAGCTCTCGGTTCCACCGCCTCAAGGCCGACGTTGAACGCGGAGATGGATCGAAATGTATTATGCCCCTCCGCTAGCACATTACTTCGACGCCAAATGCCACCAAGCTTTTCTGCATTTCCAACAATTACAGTGGCATCTGGAGAGTATCCGAGGTGATATCTTAAAGAGGCCATAAGAATGGCCGGTGGTCCATCGCCAACGATCACCATTCTTGAATCTCTGGCCCAGTAGGGCACACGAACCTCTGGAATCTTCATTATCGAGGTAGGATATACCCGCATTTCGCGGTCTACATATCTACCAGCCTCTGCTCCGGATTGATATCCGTCAACCAGAGCGTGCCGTATCATCTCATCTATGACTCCAGCGGAAAGACCTCTATCCGCCCCTTCCACTACTAAGTCATTGATGTACCTATCCGCCCTTGCCTCTGTGTGCACGGCTCTCTGCAAGTAATCAAGTCCCCGTCTCCCTTCAGGAGTTCTGCAAAGTGCGCCGAGAGCAAATCCAATGCGCTGAATCCTTTTTGGGGTATGAACAAGAGGAGTATCTGCATCGATGAGGGTGTTGTGCCGCAAAGATTCTGCAACTTTCTGGTCTTCTGCTGACTGTGAGTTATCAAGCACATGCCAGAGCGGAAGTAAATCTGGATCGTACTCCCGTTGCATGAGCACTCGAGTGAGGCCGTTAATCTTTTGAATTTGATTGGATCTGCCCAAATAGGTGAGTCCGATTTGTTGCAGGTCATGACCACTGACTCCTCGAGTTCCCGCCAATATTTCAAAAATAGGGACTTCAGCTAACGACCTGGACTCCCGAAATAATTTCTCCCAATAGGGTTTCAATCTTCTTGAATAAGGTCGCGTCGAAAGGACAGTTGCGGTAGAAACGAGTACATCAGCAGAAAAGCCGTGCACATTGTACAAACTTAACATTTTAGCAAATTCCTCATCTGGAACATTAGGAATTGCATTAAGGGCGGTTAGTTCCCTTACCACATTTGCATCCGATACTTTTCCAGACGACACGATATCTTCCATAACTGCCTGGATGAGAGGAGAATAGTCTCGCCCCTGAAACGCCTCCAATATCTGATGAGACGAAACATCAGAGACATTGTGCAAGAGAAAACGGGAGACGAGAAGCAGTGTCTCGTCCGTTGCATTGGATTCAAGAAGCCCTTTTAGGAGCTCCTGCGGATCTTTTGGTGGCTTCTTTTCTGACTCCAACCATGACAGAAGTTCATGAACACCTTGATGGGGCAAAGTATTCAAGTGTCTGACTACAAGTTCTTTAACGTTAACAGTTGGTGTATTCGGCGCGGTCAAAGCTCCAATGAAGTGCTGAAACCCTCTCTTCAACTCAGATTCTACAATTTCCTCAATTTCACTCGCTGGGACGCCATTCATCTGTCCGACGGCTTCCATCACGGGCTCATCACTTGCTATCGCTGATCTTTTCACTCGGTCAAACAGTTCTGGAGAATAAGGCCGCTTAGACAGTGCAAAGACAACAGCTGCATGATTTTTCTTA
This sequence comes from Bdellovibrionales bacterium, assembly GCA_020434495.1. Taxonomy (GTDB): domain Bacteria; phylum Bdellovibrionota_C; class UBA2361; order UBA2361; family RFPC01; genus RFPC01. The sequence continues at coordinate 1,960 of JAGRAT010000553.1, forward strand.
GTTCCGTGCACAGACAACAAAGCATCAGCAATTTCAAGAACATCTGAGTTTGGAATATCAGATTTTTT
>JAGRAT010000554.1 GCA_020434495.1 Bdellovibrionales bacterium
CCTCCGGTCTCCTGCTATAGCAGCCCTCAAAAGAACCCACCGCTTCGCGGCAATTTCTTTTGAGAACTGCTATAGCCTGGCAGCATTCCTTCAGAGGATAGCTATGTGTCCTCCCTCCGGGGGCAAGAGCTTATCACCAAAACCAATGTCACTTCGTGCCATTATTCTTGGTGAACGCTCTAGTTCTCGATGAAGAATGAATTTGAGTGCACTTCTCTTGTCCCGGAATGTAGGAAATACTCTACATTGAAATCCTTGACGGCCTCCTCTCCACGCAGGAGCAGGACTTTGGAGAGCACTTCTGCTTCGGTTGCACTAGGAGAGACGACAATACCAAAGGACTGCCTTCGAAGCGGATATCCGGTTACTGGGTCAATAATGTGTCCGTAAACGGTGTCTCCAATCTCAAAAGTTCTCCCAAGAGCGCTTGAGGCAGACAGCGCCTGGTCCCGAATGATGACCGTCCCAAGAGGTTCAGATCCAGGAAATGCGATGAGCAGGCGCCAACCATCTTTTCCGGGTGGCGCCCCACTGGCAAAAACACTGCTGAGTCCAAAGCTAATGAAGACATCCTCAACTTGATAGCGTTCCAAGAGGGAAACAATTGCATCAACAGCAAATCCCTTACCGATCCCCCCGGTTTCGATGGACAATTTGTATTCATCTGAAGAGGCAAGAATGCAGTCATCAGTCAAATGTATTGAGCCATCTCCCACGAGATTCTTTGAATCCTTCAACCTTTCAGAAGGAGGAAGACTTTTTCTGCGCTTTGCCGCTTCCCACAGTTCAACTAGTGGACGAACCGTCAACGCGAAAGCCCCTCCTGTTCTCATCCCGATATCCTTCCCTTCTCGGATAAGCGCACACGTTGCCTCGGTAAGTGCGATCGGATCTTCACCATTGTTAAAACGTGAAATCTCGCTCGTTGAGCTGTATGTACTTAAGAGCCCATCGAGCCTCTCTGCTTCTCGAAATGCCGAATGAAGAAATGCTTCTGCCAGCACAGCATCTTCATGATAAAGGGAAACTTCAAGCAAAGTTCCCATCACATATCGTACTTCTCGAAAAAGCTTCTTCTCAGCGCTCTTTGGTGGGCTAACCAAGGCAACAAGAGCACAGCCTGACAGCCACACGAAAACATGCAGCCAAAGGAAAAAAGCAAATGCTCTTTTCACTTTGAGGTCCCTTTTTTGTTGCCTTCCATATACGCACTTGGCTCATTCTTCAAAAGAGCTTTCAGTGTGCAATATACGAGCAGTAAGATCGTAAAATTAAGAACAACAAAGGAAACAATCTTCAGATAGGCAAAATTTGGGTTCACGAATCTGATAAGCCAACTCGAGGCCTCGTTCAAAAAAGCACTCGAGAAGGCAACAATAACAAAAAATGCCTTTAGACCGAGACTCATCGGAACAAACAGGAGGAGATGAGTCAGGGTCATCATCAATATAGCCATCGCAAACAGATGATAATGACTGATCTCTAGCAGTCCCTGATAAGTACGAGCCGGAATGTACTTTTCTTCTGAACCTAGGTAGTAGGTCACAATCGACTCATAAGAGAGCCCCATCTTGTTAAAGAAAAGAAGAGACATGGTGAGAGTGAACGCTACAACGAAAAAGAGAAAAAAGAGGACTATCAACTTCAGCAAACGGTTTTTCGTCCACTCTCCAGTAACAACAAACCGCATCTACAGACTCGCTCTTAAATGAAGTACCTTAGCCGGGGATCTAACTACCCTTCTGAGCGCTAGCGACAACGAGCGCATCGGCTTCGCTCGATGGCTCATACTCCCTCTGGAGCTCCCCATCAATCCTTAGCACTTGATGAATTGCCATCACTCGACGAACTCCTCGAGTAACTGCACGAGCGCTCAGGGTAGATCCAAGGATACCGCTAATATCTCCCGATAACTTCAGCTTATCGGAGAGTGCTCTATCCGTAAACTGATTGAGCCACGAAGCAGTGGGAAGATAGTCGAGGGGCTCATGGAAAGCGAGAATTATGGTAGAGCGCACCGTTCCCT
>JAGRAT010000555.1 GCA_020434495.1 Bdellovibrionales bacterium
AGCATTCCTGCCACCATATCATCAACCCAAAGTGGCGTTCCCGGACTGAGCACCGATACGGCGCAGGGGACTTCTTCAAGGTGCTGCCTCATCAACTCAACAACGGATCCTCCGTCAAACGGAGGTTCTCCGGTAATAAGCTGATAGGCGATGACTCCTAGTGCGTAGAGATCGCTCTCCCTGCTCGGCTCTTTCCGACGCCATAGCTCAGGAGCTCGCAAGGGACCTCGGACAAAGTGCTGCACATCATTCTTGCTGTTCTCAATCCCCACAAGGTCAACTAGCCGGATGTTTCCATTCGAATCAAGAAGAATATGATCAAGGGTGAGATCAATATTCTGTATCCCACTTTGGTGGAGCTTATGAATAGTGCGAGCGAGCTGAAGAAGAATGAAGTAAAGCAGCTCATCATCCAAGGCATTATCGTTCAGGTATGAAGCAAGACTCGTTCCCTGTACATATTCAGAAGCAACATATGCATCTCCGGCTGAAGTTCCGAAATCATATACGGAAGCTACCCGAGGGTTCTTTAACTTCATGAACTGAAAAGAAGAGGGAGAAAATGGAGATTCTTGGTTGGCATGCAAGAGCGCCTTTTGATGAAAAACCTTAAGCAGAACCTCTCGATTCTCAAACTTTACATCTTCAGCAAGGTAGAATTCGCCCGAGTTCCCGTTCCAGAGCGCCTTAAGAAGTCGGTAGCGATTTGCAAAAAGACGGTCGCCTCGACCTATGAGAAGTTCAAGATTCACTGTATTTCGCCAATCCCAACGAGTAATGGTCACACCGAATGAGAAATGCAGCGATGCTCACCACTTGTTCGCTGCATACCGGGAAGAAAGGTCGGCCAGATAGGCAAATTGCTTAAGGCGGAAGAAGGAGATTTTACCATTTAACTTATAGAGTAAAAGCCGTATGTTAGGACGGTCATCAGGACTAGGTCGCTCTCTTAACTGAACCATCTGAGCGATGCGACAGAGGAAGGTCCTGGTATGATATTGAGGAGTTGCTTTGGTATCTGAGGCCATCGGTCATATTCTCCTAATGCGTAACGAGCACGACCTATGAAGATGAGAACCATCTACAATCGAGGCGATATTAGCGATGGGATCCACATCATTACCCGTGGCGTCACTTCAGTTGAGTTCCCTGGCTTTGAGCCGCTCAATCTTCCACATCTCGAGATGGCGGCTGGCTGCCTCGAATATTTCCTAGCCGAAAGGCCACTTCCTCCTTTACCAAGATTGTTTGATTTGAGAATTCAAGCTCTCGGAGCGAAGAGCTTTCAGAGTTATGAGTATTTTGAGAAGCACCTCTCCGGATTTCGCTATGGGGTTATCTGCAATCGATTTTTGTCTGCGGTTCTTCAAGCGATTAACGAGTGCTACCGGAAGCTCAGCATTAATCCACCTCCAGAGGTTTTGCAGCATCAGTTGCGGGCACGCGTCTTTGCCGAACTCGTTGAAGATATCTTTGATGTCTGGTCACGGGTGCGCGCAAGAGAATTGTACTCTCTTGGCAGTAAAGCTCGGCAACAAGACCTGTTTGAAGAAGGAGAGGTGATTTTGCGGGAAGTAAACATCACCCATCTTCCATTGGCTGAAGCACCTATTCGGCGATACACGAGAGAGTTCCCAGCAGACAGCTACCTCTGTAAAGAGGGAGACCCTGCGGGGGAGGCTTTTGTATTGCTCGAGGGCAAGATTGGTGTGCTTGTTGAGGGGCGATACGTTGCGTGGATAACAGAGCCCGGGGAAGCATTTGGAGAAGTCGCAATGTTTTTGGAGGACACGCGAACGGCTTCACTGATCGCTGATGAGAATTCGCTCGTATACGTCATAGAAAAGGACCGCTTAGAGGAGTTTCATAGCGATCATCCTCGGGCACTTCAGGCGATAGCAAAAACTCTCGCAAAGCGCTTCAAGCGAACCTATGATCGTATTGCTCTCTTGTCTGCTAGCACCCCGACTTCTCAAAGTGAACAGTTTGAAGTATCAGAGGAAGGACGCAAGCAGTTTGACCTCTA
>JAGRAT010000556.1 GCA_020434495.1 Bdellovibrionales bacterium
TGATGGGACTACTGTTTCTCTCCGGAAACCGAAACTTCGAATTCGAATTCCACGACTCCGCCCGAGTGAAATTGCGTCCTCGATACGAATGACCCCAGGCATTGTTGGCCCCGGACTACTTGAGTCTATCCCAGAAGAAACAATTCTGAACTGGAGTGACCCTGAAGACTCAGATGGCAATGGAATATCTGGACGTCCTCAGTACGTGTTTGGTAGTTAAAGTTGGAGCTTCTTGCTTGGCCGCTTTGGCTTTCGAGCAAGTCAACCAAGTGTTCGGCACCAAAGTGCTGGAGCGGCTGCCGGAGAGATGGGGCTGACAACATCTCTTTTCAATAGCACAAACGAGGCCCCGGAAATCTCTGATGAGGAGCTTGAGAAACTTGCTCTTTATCAAATGCTTGCTGGTGTACCGATTGCTCGTGATCAAACAGACCCCTCAGTGCAATACGGAAAGCAGCTGTTTCAGCTTGCAGGTTGCCATAATTGCCATAGGTTCAACATTCAAACGTCCAATACAGTCTATCCTGAGCTGAACGATCAGCTCATACACCCATTCACTGATCTTCTGCTGCACGATATGGGAGAAGGACTTGCTGATAGCCGTCCCGAGTTCTCAGCATCTGGAGCCGAGTGGAGAACAACTCCGCTCTGGGGTATTGGATTTCTTGGCACCATCTCACCCGTTAGACAGCATTATCTTCATGATGGACGTGCGAAATCTCTTGAGGAAGCAATTCTCTGGCACGGAGGAGAGGCAGAGAGTTCTCGAAACAAATTTGTGGACTTTTCAAAGCTAGAACGAGCTTCTCTTATTTCATTTTTGGAGTCGCTCTAATCTCACTCGCTGTTCAGGCTTTGAAGAAAGCTGCCTAACAGATATCAGCTGTTATTACCTTTGAGATCATCAATTCTTGACTCTTTAAGAAAACGTAGCAGATTTCCTCTTATTGCCTCTATCTCAGCACAGCCCCCGTGATACTCGCACGGATTAATCGGCGTACATGGTTGTTCTCTAAGGATACACTCGCGCCTCACTACCGGATCTTTCATTAGCTCACACAACTCAAATAGAGTTCTGTTGTGTGCATCTGGGTTAAGGCGTATGCCGCCTCTGGCTCCCCGTTTACTCTGAATTACTCCTGCGCGGGAAAGTTTAATTACCAGTTTAGAAAGATACGAAGCGGGGGTATTTGTAACTTCTGCTATCTCAGACACCGTATGATAACTATCCAGATCTGAGTTGGCGAGATAACGCAGGATGATCAATGAATATTTCGAAGCGCTAGAAAGCATTGCAAGTCATCCTTTAGCGTATTGATCTCATCTTTCAAATGACAGCTAACAATCAAGTACCCGACCTCGAACTTGGAGTATACGACAAAGGTTTCATCTTTCTGGTCTTCGAATCTACAAGCACCTCTTTTATCAAGAGCTCACCGTTGGCCACGCGCTTTGCTATTACCGGACGTTCCAGAAACTCTCGAAATCGGTTCTCACGATTATCAACACCTTGAGTCATGGCAGGGTAAAGTGCACGGGATTCAGGTGAAGCAGCAGCGCCCTCGGCTGCACAATCTGTATGAGTAGTGAGTAGAATGAGCTTCACCCCATTGGCAACAGCAAGCTCCAACATCTCCTGTTCACGCTCCGAGAGAATTGAGCCTGCCGTACGAATGACGTAATAGTACATTCGAGTATCTCCTGTGAGTTCAGCTGTATCAATCCGTTGGTCCATGCAAGCGACAAGAGCCACAAGAGGATGTCGTGAGGTTCGAGGAAACCAGTCTCGTACGGAAGAGGCAAGACTGTTGTGGTGACGAACGATATCCCAAATCTCTTCTGGGGATACGTCATGGTGGTCATCAAAGTCATAAACTTCAAGATGGTCTTGCATGCGGTAGCCGAGGTTCACGAAAGCCCCCCCAATAAGAAACTGAGTTTGCCGCCCAGTATCTGTTGACATCAGCCAATAGGCCGCAACCGCTAGAGCTATGATAAGGATCAAAGCCCCCTTACCGAGTTTTG
>JAGRAT010000557.1 GCA_020434495.1 Bdellovibrionales bacterium
CGCCGAACGCTATCGAGAGCACCATAGAGCAGTTGCAGCTACAAGCGAAGGGACTTCATAGGAAAGGGTAGATCTGACATCCTCATCTTTGATGAAGAGGTAATTCTAACGGCTCTCTCCTACTGCAAGAGTCGCTTCGTAGCGGGAGGGGCGGTTTCAAGACCTTCGGCTCGAAAGAGTGGGATCGACGATGATCAATTCAAATTTGACGGATAGTAATAGATGATCGCAATTAGCTTTTAAATTTTCCAAGTCTGTTTGTTTGACACTTTACAATATAAAGATGTGTGGACCTGCCTCTCGAAATTTGAACAAACCATCAAAGAGAAACCTCTGAGGTGTATTGTGCGATACTCCCGCCCGTATCAGCATGTCGTATGGCTGTTACGAGCGGGAGACCTGCTTCACCGGGTTCGAACTCGGTTGAGCTCTCGGAGAGTTCTTCGGCAGTGGCTTACAGCTTGAAGTCCAATCAAAGCTACCATAATGACCGTAGTAATCAGGTACGTCCATTGGAACGTATCCAACTCTTCCAATGATGGTCCGGTTCCGAGGCTTACCAGCTGGCCCATAACCAGGATGCAGGCCGATGCAAAGAGCAAATTCGAGCTAGCTATGCGCGCCTCGTTCTGCATTTCCAACAGAGCAAAGTCTCGGAAACGAAAGATGAGGAATAGTGATGGCAAGAAGCAAGCGAGAACGAAACTCCAACCCAGAATCGGAACCGAATAGAGGAGCTTTCCATTCACGTTCTGAGCCCAGAAGAACTCTCCAGTAATTAGTTGCTCACGCACCAATTGGGAAGCCATAGCAACCGCTTGACCTAGAAGAGCCAGGCCAGCCAAAAGAATCATCACAGAAGTGTTTTTCATGTCGAAAAAAGGAGCAGCCCTAAAACTGCCAAGGGAACAGGGGTGGGAAAGACGGTGAATTCACTCTCCTCTATGAACAAAACCACAAGTAAAGCCTTATGATTTCGAGAGGCAATGCACCACGGCTGAGAAGGCGGTTAGAGAGCACTTATCAACCGTGAGGCAATTCCTCTTACAATCTTCTACTCAAACAGAGAACTTCTTATTGAATGAATGCTCCCCAAGCAGAATCGATACTCAAGCCACCGACCCGCTATCCTATCGTGGGGGAGAAGCTACTCAAATTTTTTTGCCTTTCGGCAAGTTGGTTTTCTCCTCCTCTGACAGACGGGAGTGACTATGTCTCCCCTTGTTTTTTAAAATTAAGGGGAATTAACGACGGAAGACTAAGGAAAGAGCAGGAAGAAGAATTGTTACTTTGTTCCATAGGGACTGCTTTTTACCCCTCTCTGAAGGTGAGCGAATACTCATTTCGAAAGTGATGATTACCTCTCTAAGAAGTGTAGCCTGAGAGGTGTGATTAGGTTTTTGTAGAGGGATATGCATGCACAATCATCCAGAGTTGCCACCGGAAGACCGAAGAGAACCAGCTCCTGAAAAGTCTTTCGACGAACACGCTCCAATAGACGAAGTTGTTCTCCCGAGAATTGACACGGTCGCTCTTGCAAGGCGCCTGGGGAGTTCCCGAATGGTTTTTGGATATGGTGCAGTGTTTGCTGGAGAATTCGGATTTAGAGTCTCTGATCATAAGGAGCCTGTAAGCTGCATGGATCCATACGAACGTCTGAGGCTAGAAACTCCTCTTAATTCGAAGGACCTTGATGTTGCATCGCCAGTAGAGGGTGGAATCGAAGTCCTAAAGGAGGTGTTTGCCGACTTGGCTCTGCTTTCTCAACACGCGAAGCATGATTTGCGAGTCCTTTGTAACGGGCATCTGTTTCGCATTCCAGAAGGCATCGAAGGAGATCGAGATGCTCTTAGCGAACAGGTTACGGCTCTTTATTTGGAGAGTCTTGCGTCAGAATACCGAAACCTGGGAGCCCTCGTGAACGAAACGACGTATGTTCATTATCAAGCGAGTGTGAATAGTGGACGGTACCTTGCTCAGTATCTTGGAGAATCGGTTGAAATGGAATGCCAAGTT
>JAGRAT010000558.1 GCA_020434495.1 Bdellovibrionales bacterium
GATGTCTTTTCTTCTTCCTTCTATTCCCGCGGACGAGGTGCCCGATGGCAAGGATGAAAATGATAACGTTCCGTTGCGAAATTGGGGGGAGATTCCAAAGTTTTCCTTTCAAGCAAAAGATCACGTTGAGATAGGAAAGAATCTGAATCTTATCGACATAGAGCGCGGAGTGAAAGTTGCTGGCGCTCGGCAGTATTTTCTAAAAGGTGAAGGTGCGCGGCTGCAGATGGCTGTTATGCGGCTGGCGTTGGATCATCTCTATGCAGAAGGATTTACCCTATTTGATCCGCCGCTCGTTGTGCTTTACGAAGCAATGGCCGGGACTGGATATTTCCCTGGTGGCGAAGAGCAGGCCTATCATCTCGATGAGCGGGATGCGAATTCTTATCTTATTGGAACCTCGGAAGTTCCTGTATGTGCTTATCACATGGACGAGATTTTGGGTGAGGAAGAGCTTCCGAAGCGGTATGCTGGGTATTCACCGTGTTTTCGTCGGGAGGCAGGAAGTTACGGTAAGGATACGCACGGACTCTATCGAGTGCATCAGTTTTCCAAGGTAGAGCAGGTGATTATCTGTAAAGCAGACATTGCTGAAAGCCAGAAGCACCATCAAGCAATATTACGGAACGCGGAGATTGTGATGCAAAAACTGGAGCTTCCATATCAAGTGGTTACTGTATGTGCTGGAGATATGGGGCAGGGGCAGGTGTTAAAGCACGATATTGAAACGTGGATGCCTTCCCGTGAGAAGTATAGTGAAACCCACAGTTGTTCAACCTTCTATGAGTTTCAAGCGCGTCGTTTACAGATTCGATATCGTGATAAGGATGGAGAAGTTCAGTATTGTCACACCTTAAATAATACCTGCGTTGCTTCACCAAGGGTCTTAATTCCGCTCTTGGAAGTGCACCAGCAGGCGGATGGAAGTGTTCGAATTCCGACTGCGCTTCAACCGTATATGGGGGGAATGACCGAACTTCGGCCTGCATAATCTAAGGAAGTTGCGACGATGTCAGAGCATGGGAAATCTTTACTAACTCGATTATGGGAGAAGTTTTCAGATCTTGGTGATCAAGCGGGAAGGCTTGGTGTAGTGGGTTCTTTTGAGCACCTAGTAGGAATTGATGAGCACAAAATTGATCTCGCCTATGCTGTGCTCTTAGTAAACATCGCGTCCATTGATGGTGATTTTTCCCCTCGTGAAAGTTACTACATTAAATCTCAGTTAAAGAGCCATCTTGGAGTAGAGTTTGAGCAGGCTGTAAAGCTTGTGGATGAAGCGAAGGGAATCGTAAATGGCGATGAAGATCTGAATCATTTTGGAGAGTTCTTACGAAACCATCTCTCGCATACCTCGCGTCAGGGACTTTTAGATTCAATTGATGGGCTTATCGAAGAGGATCATATTGATCACCCGTTTGAGCAGGATTTGAGAAAGCGGTATGTGAAACTACTTGGAATATAGAATTAAGCTAAGGCAATGTGCTTGAGGCTGGGGCTGAGATGAAGGCCAGGGCTAAAGAGATTTTGTGGAGTGCCATGAGTCCTAGTCTTCGTCTCCGTCTTTGCCTCAGCCTCAAGCCCATAAAGCTGTGATGTTGGCTATGAAAAAATTGAATACGATCTTTGGCCTGATAGTGTGCACATTGTGCATGGTTCTTCCGTGGAAACTTTTCGCTCTTGAGCCTGCGCTTCCTCAGGCTTCAGTGGATATTACTTATTCTTTGCCGAGCGGAGGAAAAAAAATTGAAGTCCTAAGTGGCGACAATCTGCAGGCTGCATTTGATCAGGCACTACCTGGAGATGTGGTGGAGCTTCAGGCTGGGGCAGTGTTCTCTGGAAATTTTGTGTTACGTAAGAAAACCGGAGGAGATAATTCGATTTATATTGTTTCTTCAAAGGTTGGAGAACTTCCAGAAGGAGTTAGAGTGAGTCCTTCTCAAACAAGTTTAATGCCAACGCTTACCAGTAGTAATACGCAAAACACATTATTTGCGGAAGATGGCG
>JAGRAT010000055.1 GCA_020434495.1 Bdellovibrionales bacterium
TAGACATAAATAGAACCGAGGCACTTACCATGCCCCATGCGGACGGAACTCCTCAAACCCCATTAGAGCGAGCTTCACTGTACCTTCCTGCGATAGGCTCCCAGGGCCAGATTCCCGATACCCCTTCCGCCGCAAACGGCTTTCACGCTAATCCCCAGGCGCTAAAACGCGGGGAAGTGAATAGTAGTCACCGGAATTTAGAGTTCCACCAGTTCTCAGGGATGGCGCAGTTCACTCACTTTCCAAAAGCATTCGCCGGAAACTGTCACCAGAACATCACCGTGGAACTCATCCCTCCATTTATCCATCGTAGCGATAATCCAGCTCTCTACCCGTTCTCTCGTTCAAAAACAAATAACGATCTCCTGCTCATGCTCAAGGGAAAAGCAAACAAGGTGGCTCTCGCTACCACCCCCGATGTCTGTCTCGCATACGACCTGCAAGGGACTCGCGGACTCCCGGGAGCGCTTGGAGCGTGGGGAAGCGATCCAAAGTTTGGAACACTGAGCGAAATCAACAGCAGTCTCATAGGAGCCCTGACCCTAAACGGTGCAACTCCCAACAACTGTATGAGAAGCAGCGGTGCAGTATGGGACCTCACCAATAGGATTCGTGGCAATAAACCCTTTCAAGCAAACTTCTACACGAGGTTTCTCCGTGCAGACAAGCTAACCAATCTCTACTCTGATAATGGGTTTCATAGCTTTCATCGCTGGGACGGCGCCGGCAGCCGGTATCCAAGTAGGCTACAGGTAGTAAATTCAAGTTTTGGAACACACGGGCCAAAAATGGTAACGGAATCGCGTTACAAAGATGTGTGGACAGATCCATCCAACTACTCGAATGCTCGCTTTGGGGGAGGAAACATTGACTATGCACGGTATGTCGTGTGGGTGGGAATGAACTGTTGTCCCAAAAAGTACAAGGTCATTTGGGGACCGACTCCTCAAATAGATGGAGATGAGGAATTTACCGGCGACGCGGCATAACCACCTAAGAATACGCAGCCTTTTTGTTGTTCAGCTTGTCACGACTCTTACCGATAATTCTTATGGGAAAACGTCATCATTCGAACAACTTATCAGCGACTACGAGAGAACATGTCTCCAGCAGACCATCAAAGCACTATCTGCTCTCGATCGGAGAACTCAACTGATAGCACCGCAGCTCTCAGCTTCTTTTTAAAGGTTATCAAGCGAGCGCAAGCGACAAGCGCTTCAAGCCTCTCGGTGACCTTCAGCTCGAGTGAGACAGTAGATCTCATCTTCAATGAAGATTCAGCAGCTCCAACAAAAGTCGAATGTAGTGCATCACAGTGGGCTGCATTAAGACAGGTGATCCTCGGCAGGCTACGAGACTGGGGAAGCTTTCTTGAGGATCGAAACACAAAACCTGGTGTAGCGCTCGAACTTTCGCGCGGTCAGACATCATTCTTCCCACTAAAGTCATTACACAAAGATTCCTTTGTCTTTGCAGATATTGTTTGGAATACCCCTCAAGGAATTCTTGATCTGACCGGAGTTCGAAACGCCCATGCATCGGAACTGCAATCGCTCTTTGAGCAAGAACATGGGCTTCTGCTGGCGAACGCTGGCAAGTACTCGCAACTTGATGGAGCTGGACTCCTCCTTAGCCTCAAACCTGAGGCCATCCTTTGTTGGGACCCAAAAAGTGAGGAAGAACTTCTTAAGGCTTTCCAACGTTCTCAAGAGCGACTTGTTGTCATAGCAATTGAAGAGGACGATCCCTTTGAGCTCGTCTTTGAGGCCGCAGGAATTTTTGGATTAAACCAAGACGCCGTGCGAGATTTTTTTTCTGCCCTGCGACTCTCCTGTATTGTTTCCCCAGTGAGGAGAGTTTGCTCAGAGTGCTCATGTGCTATCGAAATCACTCCAACGCAGTGGGAAACATTTCCGGAAATCTTTCATCCATCTGAACCGTGGCAGGAACGGAGTGGAAAAGGATGTGCCAAATGTCATCAGCAAGGGTATCACGGTAAGACATGCTTAAGTTCCATAGTGGAATTTGATGAGGATCTCCGCCAACTGCTCTTACGTCGTGGGACGCTTTCACAGCTCACCGAAAAGGCGTATCGACGCGGAGTAAGGAGCCTCCTGGAAGATGGCTTCGAGAATGTTCAGAACCAAGTAACCAATCTCGCAGAGATAGGGCGAGTGGTGAAACGTATAAACGCCGCATTTCTCTCCTCCATTACTTGGAGAAAACAGGAAGCTGAAGAATCACCGAATGAAAAAGCTTTGCAGGATGAACTAAACTCTATTGGTGACTCGCTATTCGAAGATGACAAGGCCAGAACGACCATCACCTCAGAAGAAGAGTTCCAACCCATAGAAGAACCGAAGCTCCTCGTTGTTGAAGATGATGATGATCAAAGAGAGATACTCGCTGCGATTCTCGAAAAAGAGGGCTATGACGTGGTAACGGCTGAAAATGGGAGGATCGCGCTTGAAAAACTGAGCAAACATCAAACTCAACTCGTCGTTTGCGATCTCATGATGCCAGTCATGAGTGGAGAAGAATTCTTAAAGGTCGTACGAGCTTCTCGAGAGCACCGAGATCTTCCCGTACTTATTCTTACTGCAATTGATAACGAAGATACGGAATACAATTTGCTTGCGGCTGGTGCCGATGACTTCTGTTCCAAGGGAACTCAAAGAAAGCTCATATTAAAACGCATTGAACGGCTGATGACCCGAACTCAGAATCCTCTACGTTAATGGATTCGCGAGTACGACTAATTCCATCCATCACCGGTGTATACCTCTGAACCAAATATCTGAGGAGAAGGTCCGACAATCGGGGAGAATCCTCGAGGACAACAGTTCACCTTTTGCCACTGAGCATAACTCGCAAGATCCATCCGGGCTCCGGCTCGATCAGTAGCATACTCAGAGGGACTATCTCGCCACGGGTCCTTCCACCTCCCAGGTTGGACGACTTCTGGACCGGAACGACCGAGACTCCCCCGCAACAGCTGAAGCTTACTGGCATATCGACTACCACCTCCACTGTACCGGTGAAAACTCGGCAATTGATTATCCGTAACAAGTCCAGTGAACTTATCGGCTCGAAGGAAGCGTGTATAGAAATTCCCGCTAAAATTCTTCCCCCCCTGGACTCTATTGTTTAACGGGTAGATTGAACCGGCGCCCAATAAGCAGTTGTCTCGGCTGGCATGAGCAGCCAGCGCACCAGCGCCTGATAGACCTCGATTGACGCCACTCAGGAGTCCGAATCTACTATCTGCTGAAATGCCGAGACTCTCCAACGGGCCTCTCCCATGGCCGATATCATAGGCGACACAAAGCCCAGGGGTGGTGGCTAACGAAACCTTCTCCTGTTTCCCCTTCAACAGCAAATAGAGATCGAGCATCTCTTGAGAGCGATTAAAGTGCACAAATAGTGGATTATCACTCCTATGAATAAACGGGAAAACTTCCTCCATGATAGGAGCTGGTGCATGACATTGCCCGAATGGAACTATCAACGCGCTAGAGCCGATAATATCAACAAGGTTGGAGAAGCGGTGAAATTCAAGATTTCGAAACGTACCGTGCTCCCCTCGCGAACGAGCACCTCGGTATCCATGGAAACCTTCTATTTCATCTGGGGTGCGCGGAACCTCACCTCTTCCTCCCATCTCTGCCACCCGATTGAAAGTCCGTTGTAGCGGGCTGTATTGTTCGCCGTCACTATCGGGTTGAGTAAGGGCCTTCATTCGGTTCACCTCAAGCGGAGCCAACCCATCAGAGGATTCGAAAAAGTTATTTACAAGCTGTACACCATCTCGGGAGATGATTGGAGCGAGAGGTCCATCTTCAAGCAAAGCCTTAAAGGCTGGTCGTACGATGAGATTATCGAGATAGCTTCCCCTTAACGAGGTACTCGCAATCTCTCCAGATCCATAAGGAATTCGATACTCTTGATAGGGAGCAAAACTAATCAGCGGTTTGTAGCAGAGGCCGTTAATCGTATATTCCCCAGCTCCACTGTAATACGCGATCAACATCTGAGTGAAGTCTTCAAACATTCGTAAAGCAATCGAAGCAAGATCTGCACCTTCCTCAAAGCTCTGGGGCAACCGCTTGTACTCCGGTTGTCCACTTCTGCCGGTAATCAATCTTCCGGTTAGACCCTGATGCTGGGCTGGGGTCTCTCCCTTGGTGCTCGCAGTGACATTGAGTTGTAGCTCTACAGCATCAAGCGCCTTTTCGGCCACGTAGCGCTGAGCGACAGCAGCAGCAGGAAGATCTGAGACTGGAACCACTCCCACTAATCCTTCAACGCCGACTTGGGCACGTAGAGCTCCAGGAATAGCGATGACGAGTACGCCGACCCACCAACAAGTTTGAAAGATACTCCTTACACCGATACGATAGCTCATAGCGCCCTTCTTTAATGAGCGTTATGAGCCACCCTCCTAGTCCAGTGCATTATGCACTGTAATTATTTCCTCAGCGCCCCTCTTTTCAATCTCGCATCCGTGCATTTTGCACTTTTTACTATACGCGTAGCGTATCCCGCCCATAACAGGAAATGGACGGGATTTTCAATTAGGGGGGCAACAGCTCCGTACAGAGCAGTCCCCGTCATTGAGTGTTTTCATAAGGGGTTACAGCATGAAAGTTGCCGCTCGAAAGTTTATCTGTTTCATACTCATTACTTGGGTCGTTGTGATTCCTCCATCAGCAAAAGCCCTGGATGAGGGATTCATCGGTTGCATTGTTGCACCAGAGGGGGAGGACTCCCCAGTATATGGTAGCCCGTACCAGCGACAAGGACTAACCACCTGTGCTCCCGTTTCGGATGTGAATGGCCTCATCAACTTAGATCTTAACGGTGCTATCGACCTACCGGGGGACGGCTCTTGGCGAGCAGCACGAGCTATTCGCCGTTCAATCGTTGAATGTTTTAACGATAGAGAAATTTTTAAAGCCTTCGGGGGAACATTTATTGGAGCACAGCAATACACTCAAGCATTTTGCCAATGCAACGCTGAGGCTACCGGAATAAATTTCCACTGCCGAACACGATTTAAGACTAAGGATCCAAACACTGAACCTCGAATCCCAGTGCCGCGTCCCATCACCCAGACCGATATCGACCTTCTCTCCGAAGCTGCAAACAACGAGCTCTGTTTCAGTGAGCTTTACATTCATATCTCTCAGCTCGGAGGCCATGCTCAGACTGTAGTGAACTTCGATCCGGTCGATGAAACTATAGAGGTAAGGGACCCAAACAATCCGAACAAACCCTTCAAGTATGACTTTGAACTTGGAGAAACCGACTTGAGAACTGACAATAAATGGGCAAAAAAAGTAGCGCTAAACATTGTTGAGTTTATCGGCTACACCATTAAATGCGTCGACAATGGAGAACCGAATCCTGCAAACTCTGAAGGAGAGCTCCTTATTGACTAGGAGAACAACTAGCGCCCAGAGGAACTACACCGAGCGGTCCTCAGTTGGTGTGGATCTGCGAGCTCATCGAGGATCAACTCTAAAGCACCCCTTGAGACATTGGTCGCTATCTTCGTCCAAGAAGAAGATGAAACTTCCCATCCAGACATCACCTGTTTCTCGTAAATAGAGAGATCTGCGTCTGAGGCATCGCCACTTCTTTGCTGTAGTCGCTCCGCTACAGTGTTTTTTGGCGCTTCACACCACAAAAGATAAGCTGCCCGAGGAAATTGGGCGACAAGGCTATGGGCGAGCCGCTGAGTACGATCGCTCCCGTGAACTCCATCAATAACGACACCAAACCCAAGTGAAAGAAGACGTCTTGCCTCCGCATACACAGATTCATAAACAGCTTTTGTGAACTCCTTGGAGTACTTCTCCTCCGGAAGCTTCTCTCCAAGAGCTACCCCAGCAAGATGTTTTCGAAAAACATCTGTCCGGAGATGAATCAATCCTTTCTGCTCAGCAAGTATTTTGGAAAGGTACGTTTTTCCAGATCCCGAAAATCCCCCAACAATAAAAAGTAGAGGGGACGACTCAGACATCACCGACTGAGAGAATGTAAGATGATTCCGAGCGCTCTGCAGATCGCTCTCTTTCCGAAGCTGCGAATACCGGAGATATGCAACCTTGGCGCGAACAAGGAATCGGTAGGTCAAGAAAAGTCTAAGCAGAGCGACTCCCTCATAGTCGAAGCTCTGCTCAAGATAGGTATTGAGGACAACCCAGGCATAGTCTCCCCGCCCCTCATACCAGAGGTCCATGAGAAGAAATGCGATATCGGCGAAGGTATCAATGCACGAGTACCTTTTATCGAACTCTATCCCGTCAAAGGGGTAGGCTTCTCCTTTAAAGAGGCAGATATTCTTCAGATGGAGATCCCCGTGTAAATGCCGAACATGAGTCTTTTGCCGAGATTGCATCATGGGAGAAAGTTGCTTGAGAACAACCGAGACCCGATCTTCAAATTCCTTTTTTGGGCGATACTCCTCATCAATAGCTTCAAAGCAATCGAAGACGAGCGCTCGTACGGCTTCACCGGAAAAGAACTCCGGCTCAAGGGATGCCTCTTTGTGAAACCGTGCCACCTTACAGGTGAGCTCTATTAAATGCTCCCGGGTAAGCTCTCCACTCTTTAAGAGCGAAGAAAAAAGGTCAGCTGTCTTGAAGCGGCGCATCTTCAGTAGATACTCAAGAACTCCACCCCCTTCTCCCCAAGAGACTTCTCCTCCATGAAGGGAGAGTGACCTTACTTCCAAATAAAGCGGCTCGGCGTATCTCCTATTTAGCCTCAACTCCTCTTCGAGGTAGAATTTTCGGTCTTCAACCCTTCGAAAATCAAGGAATGGAAGTTGAATGGCTTTCTTTAACTTAAAGGCAAAGTCACCAGCCAAGAACACATGCGAAATATGTGTTTCAAAGTGCTCAATTCCATCAACAGGAAAAGGGTAGTTCTTCGGTTCGAGCAAAAATTCTACAAAACAATTCTGCTCGGGCATCGTCACTACTCACCACCACCAGATCCACCAAAGGAGAAAATTCTCATCATGTCTTTTAGCGGTAATGATTTTAAGTAACTCTTCGGTGGTCTTTTAAAAAAGAACTTGTATCCTCCTTCAGACGGCACAACTTGAACAAGCTCCCAACGCTCGGCTCCAAGTCCTTCAAGCTGTTTCTGGAGCTTCTCCTCATCCGTCGTCTTAGTGCTTACAATTTTGTACTCCCAGGAGAACATATTCTTAAAGTCTGCCCGAACCCACTCATAGGCATCGTTTCCAGTCTTTGAGGATTCTTTGACAAGTTCGTCGTACTTCTTCTTAAGAGATTCATAGTACTCAGCATAATTGATAGAACCATCATCTGTTGCCTGTTCCTCCTTGACCGGCTCATCAGTTTCTTGAGCGAGAAGAGGAGGCGCAACAAAAACAAGAAGAAGTGCTGAGAGACGAAACAACATTGGCAGACTCCGCTGACTAAGCATAAGACATTTTTACCATAGAGTTGGCTAAGGTTACAGGGAGGACCGAACTTTTGAACTACATGAGGCACTTGACTCTAAGCCCCATCCCGCGCACCTTGTCGCGATGGCAAACGAAGATCTCTGTCCCAATAAGAAACTCTGTGGCTCATGTAAGTGGTCTCACATCCCGTATAGCAATCAACTTGAGCAGAAGCTCTCAGACATCAACGGATCATTTAAGCTACACGGGCTGGAAATCACCTGCTCGGATATCACCCCAGCCCCAAAGACCTCCCATTACCGAAATCGCATGGACTTTGCCATCGATTTTCAGGGAAAAGTAGGACTTCGAGAAAAAGGAAAATGGTGGCGGGTGCTGGATGGTCATTGCTGTTTTATAAGCGACGAAAAAATTGAAGAGCTTTTTCACAAAGTTCGAGAATGGACCACCTCTGCTGGACTCACTTTTTTTGATAGAAAAGCACACACCGGATTGCTTCGGTATGCCGTTATCCGCTCAACGGCTCTTGGAGAGACCCTCCTCAGTATCATTACCAGTGAGCCGACCGACGATGATGAATCAAATAAGGTCAGAGAAGCTCTTGATACTCTCGCAAACATGGCCCCAGACACCCACCTTGTTTGGAGCATCGCCCACACGATAAGTGATGTGTCACGAGGAGAGACTATTGTTCCGATTCATCATGAGCCTTACGTATTGGAAGAGATCTCCAATTACCGTTATTACATTCACCCATTCACTTTCTTCCAGACAAACTCTTCGGGAGCCCGTGAGCTCTTAAACGTAGCTCAATCGTATTGCAGCGACATCTCGGGGAAACGCTTTGTTGACCTGTACTGTGGCTCTGGCTTTTTCACTATTCCTCTTTCCGAAAAGTTCCAGGAAACGATCGGCGTTGAAATCGAGGCCGAAGCAATTGAGCGTGCGCAGGAGAATGCCAAATTAAACAAACGAGAGATTGCCTTCCACACCTCAAAAACTGAGGAGTTCGACTGGACAACGCTTCAGGCAGACCTCGTCCTCATTGATCCACCAAGAGCAGGCCTCCATGACAGCGTAATCGAGGAGTTTAAGAAAGCTCCAGTTGAAACCGTACTTTACGTATCGTGCAACTACAAAGCTCTCGCTCGGGAATTAAAGCTCTTAGCAGGGGTATATGAAGTAGAGAAAATGCAAGCGATCGATATGTTTCCTCACACTCCCCATGTTGAGGTGGTATCACTCCTGCGTCGTCAGTGAACGACTCCTTTGTTCATTTCGAGGACAAATCCCCTCGTCTCACCCTTTTGTTCAACTTTCCTTCTGCCGGCGAGAACCCCGAGAAGAGTTTTCTGAAGTTCCGCAGCAGATTCAACAATCTCCTGCCCATTTTCAACCACAATAGCGTCCAAAAGATGCTTAATCCGCTTATCAAGAACGTAATAACCAAAGTGTGACGCTTGCTGCAATTCAGCAAGATTTTCCCTGAGTTCATTCAATGCTTGGTTTTTTGCTGCCTGTCGAATCCTCTGACCAAGACGTTTTGCCAAGGAAAGAAATTGTAAGAGCTCCACATGTTCTGTTGCTGTTCTCGGAAAAACTTCGGGGTATATTGGCAAAGACTCCTCAGCAAAAATCGAAATTTTGGTTCTCTCTCTTTCGAGGATTTCGCCGATAACGGCAATTATTGCTTTGCGATCTTCTAACTTGCTGAGAAATGCTTCGATGCCGAGTGCTTCCATTCGATGCTTTGCTTCGACAGACGCTGAAGCAGTAAGCGCAACTACTGGGTACTGGTAGCCCTCTTTCCGAAGCTTTCGGAGCGTTTCAACTCCGTCTATAACCGGCATCTTCACATCGAGGACAATTAAGGAGAAATCTTCTTCGTGAACCTTCTCAAGGCACTCTTTCCCGTTATCGACAAACTCGATCTTCGCCCCTAGTGGCTCCAACATGAACTCGAGTATCGCTTGGGTATCGGGACAATCTTCTGCGACGAGGATTCTCCCTGTCCGTTCAAGAGTTGATTGGCACTGCTCCATTTTCCCCCCTAACTCCACACTTCTTTACGGGATGCAGGTAAAGTCGGCGCCAAATGCCCTCCTGTTGAGCAGTTTTTCCGCGTTTAAAGCAGTTCTCAAAAGAAATTGCCGCGAAGCGGTGGGTTCTTTTGAGGGCTGCTATAGCAGGAGACCGGAGGGTCTCCCCAGCAATAAAGAGCGCTTGTCGAAAGTTATCTCCGCTTCGCGGCAATAACTTTCGAGAAGCGCTCTAGCATGTACTATGATTAGGATTTTTTAGCTTTCTCAAATGTTGCACGCCAAGCCGATAGCATCGGTTCGGCTCGTTGCTCCAAGGCATCAATTGTTTGAGCAACGGTGTTGAAGGTAGTATCGTACTGAATAACTCCTGGAATTTTCGCATCGTCCTCGACGCCATCTGCAAGATCCCGCTTCTGAATAGCAAGGGTCATCTCCGTGAGACCTTCTTGAACATCCTCATCCCGAGAGTCGAGCAAGCGCTGCCATTCATCTGAAATTCCGAGACTTTGCGCCAGTCTTCGAGCACCACGCACCTTCGCATCGGCCACAAGCTGTAAGGCGGTCTTCGAATGAACATCCCTATATACCTCTGTAAAGATGTTGCTTCGTCCTTCAACAACTGCCTGATCGGGGGTAATCTCTCGCAAAAATTCATAGAGGGCAGCACGAACGGGTTGAATTCGTACCGTGGCTGCCAAGATTTCAGGTTTAAGCCTATCCGCGACGTTGCTGTCTCGAATCTGCGATGAAATATCTATGTAGTCTTCTCGCTGTTCCCCACTAAGACTCGTCACAGCAATGAGTATTGCAGGAGAGGCATTGTCATACTGCTCTTTAAATCGAATGGGAAGATTACGAGCGGTATACACAAGAGCGGCCAACGCCTCTTCATCGTCTTCAACCGGCCTCCCATCGGGAGTCAGCAAACGCTTCTCTGCACTAGCCGAAAATCCCTCCCTCTGCGCAATGAGCGAAATGGTTCGAAACAGCGCTCCAGAATCAATATAGGCAGCACCTATCTCCTCAGCGAACTTGGAACAGGTTGTTCCTTTACCTGTTGCTGCACCACCAAAGACACAGACCACCGCGCGATCCTCTAAGGCTAGAGTTTGCTCATGACGTTTGAGAAACCCGCTGTCTGGGGCGAGTGGGATAAAGACCTCCTGGGCCCGCAGTTTGAGCTCTTGCTGCTCAAAGGAAGCATCCGGCTCGCGCAAGGGATCGGGAACCTCAGAGTGAGATCGCGGTCTTTGCTTAAGTGGATCCTGCCTATTACCCATGAATTACGGCCTCTTTTTGGAACGATAGAAGGTAGCACAAACAGGGTTCCTAACCCACTTTTGCTCCCCTCCTCTAACCCGCTTATACGATTGGTATTTGAAAGTTCTCTCAAGATAAGGTCACAATCTGCTCTATGGATAAGGGATGCTTTACTATCGCTGGCGAATTTCTCCTCATTCGGGTAAACGAACCGACACTATCCCCAGAATATAAAGAGTTTTTCCAGATAGTTAAGCCAGCTGGAGTGCATTTTGCGAAAGAAGCATTTCTTCAAGGAGAAGACTATTCAACCTGGCACAGTGAGTACTGCAAGCTCAGGGATGAGATCTCTACTCTTTCAGGACGAAAGAACATCATCTGGGCCCTCGACCACGAGGGAGGAAGAGTTCACCGGGTACCAGCTCCTCTCACTCGATTTCCATATCCGCTGAATTGGGAATATCAAGCTCGAGA
Organism: Bdellovibrionales bacterium; assembly: GCA_020434495.1. Classification (GTDB taxonomy): domain Bacteria; phylum Bdellovibrionota_C; class UBA2361; order UBA2361; family RFPC01; genus RFPC01. Next base: position 11,218 of record JAGRAT010000055.1, read on the forward strand.
AGTAGGTAAAGTTGTCGCTACAGAGATGCGTTCAATCGGAATAAACCTCGTTTTCGGACCAAGCCTCGATATATTTTCAAATGAATCAAATCGAGTCATTGGACCACGAAGTTTTGGGAAAACTGCTGCCGCTGTAGATCAATTTACAAGCATGTACATTCGAGCTGTTGAAGAGGAAGGCGTACTCACAACTCTTAAGCACTTCCCCGGCCACGGAAATACGAATGAGGACTCACATTTTGAACTGCCGACTCTCGACACATCGCTTGAAGAAGTGATTGAAAACGAGGTCAAACCGTTTGAATACGCAATCAATGGTGGAGCAAGAGCGGTAATGCTTGCGCACATCCTTTTTCCCCGAGTTGACAAAGAACTCCCCTCTTCTCTTTCTCCAGTCTTCGCTCGTGAGCTTTTAAGAGAAAGGCTCGGGTATAGACATCTCGCACTGACTGATGACTTGGACATGAAGGCTATTGCAGACAACTATTCTCCCACACAGATAGCGGAAAGCATGCTCGATAATCATGTCGATATCGGTATCTTTAACCACCACCTCGACCATGCATATGCAGTAGCCACAGAACTTGAAAAGCTGTTTACCAAGAAAAAAGAAGCCCTCTCTATCCTTAAGAAACAGCGACACCTCTTCCATCTCGGACTCGAACAACACTCACCACACCTCATACCGAGCTTAACCCTCGAACGACACGAAGCCTTGGCAGCCTCTATTCCAGATCAGTATTCAGTTGAAATAAAGGAGTTTACCGGTGCTTGAACCAAATCCATTGCAGGTAGCATCTTCCGAGCTGAAGAGCGGTCTTATCCGAGTTGGTATTGTGCTAGAGGAAGACTCCTTAACACAGATAGACCTCACCGTAGCCGACTCCCCCATAATAATTGCGACAGAGGACTCCTCTTCACCTGTCACCGTTCAACCTAAGGAACGACTTCTCCTCATCGCAAAAGAGAACAAGGTGCTCCTTCAAAACTCTTCCGGGAGCCAGATTTCTGAGGGCAAACTCCTTCGCATTGCGACGGAAACTCCCACCTTTCCACATGCGACATGCGCTGTGCATCCAATTATCGCTGGAAGGAGCTTTCACTGGAAAAAAGAAATCTCAGCAGACTTCTCGGGAGAATTTGAAGTTTCCACTAAAGGAAAAAGCCTTCAGATAGTGAACATTCTCCCCTTTGAAGAATACCTCGCCTGCGTCGTGGTATCAGAGATGTCCTCCGGAACTCCCAGAGAATTCGTAAAAGCTCAAACCGTAGCGGCACGGAGTTGGGCGAGATGTTTCCTAAATGAAAAACATCCTGGTGAATCTTATGAACTGTGCAATGACGATGATTGCCAGCGGTATCACGGGGTGACTTTCGCTAGCCGGGACTCCCTTGAAGCTTCACTAGAGTGTGCTGGCGAATTCCTCATCAACGAACAAGGACATGTCACTCCTGGATACTATTCAAAGTGCTGTGGCGGGATATCCGAATCTGCGAAAGATTGCCTGGGGGTTGAGGTGCCGGAAATTATCGCTGTTACTGATGGATTAACTTCCGCATCGGCTGATGACATCTCTAGTTGGGTATTGCCAAACGAGGAACGAGACAAAGCACTTTTCTGTGGAGGAAATAAGGAGACGTTGCTCAAGAGCCTTGGAGGAGTCGATGATATCGGCGAGTACTTTCGATGGGAACATAGAGAGTTGAAGAAAGATCTCGCGAATTATTTGAATGACAAAACAGATATTTCAGACGCCAAAACAGTGACAAGGCTGGAACCAAAACGTCGAGGGGCCTCTGGGCGAATTCACGAACTCACTATCCATTTTCAAACGATGAAAGGCGAACATCGAAGATTCGAGAGTACCACTCAATATGAAATTCGCTCACTCCTTCATCCCTCGTTTCTCTACAGTACAGCGATTACGATAAAAGACGAGGGTGATAGCTTCCTCTTTCACGGTGCTGGATGGGGACACGCTGTTGGGCTCTGTCAAATCGGTGGAATGTTCCAAGCAATCTCCGGCCGGTCATACAGAGAGATTCTCGAACTCTACTTTCCTGCGACAACGTGCAAAAAGATCTACTGAGTCGATACCGTTCGCGCCAATGGCACCTCGCCAATCTGTTTCGCAGGAACCCCAGCAACGATCGCCCCTGCTGGTACATCCTCTCGGACAAGTGAATGCGCACCCACTACCGCAGAGTCTCCAATGGTCACTCCATCGAGCACAGTAGCTCTCGTACCGATCCACACCTTAGATCCGATGGTGACTCCGCCTTTCAGTTCCATATGTCCAGCAATATAAGATTGAGACTTGTCATCCCAAGCATGATTTCCCGGACCGATGTAGCAATAGGCGGCAATCAGGGTACTCTCACCAATTGTGATTCCACTCTGGGTAGCAAGACGGCAATGCGAGCCGATATTCACCCCATTTGAAAGGATTATCGAGCCGCTCTTTGCAACTAGGATAGTGGAACGCCCGAGAACAACATTGTCCCCTAAGTTGATACTGCCACCGACTCGACAATCAACGGTTGAATAGTCATCGAGAAATGATTTTTTTCCGAGGGACATGGAACCAGGATTTCTCAGAGTCACGCCCTTACCAAAATACGGACGAGCACCACAACTTCCAAAGAGTGTGGGATAGGATACCGAGCGAAAAGCAAGTCCAAGTAATCCCGGAAGAAAGTCACCAAGTCCAGTAACTACTTCATAGAGCAGTAAACTCATCCAACCGCGCTCACCAACAACAACTTCTCGATACAGGCTAAATCCTTTCGCTTGCGATACTCGCTCTTGTTGCTCAGTTAAAAGAACTTCAGCTTCCATAATTTCTACCACTCAGCCCTTACGAAGGAGATCACGATATCGGTGAGCTGCCACAACCGAAATCGAATCCCGAATCACTCCCCTATCTACCAGCTCAAAGAACTCATCTACCGGAACTCTCTTGATCGTCAACAGCTCGGTGTCATCAGGATCATTGTTATCAAAAGTTAAGCC
>JAGRAT010000559.1 GCA_020434495.1 Bdellovibrionales bacterium
CCTCTGAACTTTGCAATAGAAGCGAAGAGCCAACCGGAGTCATGAGAAATAGTGGCGAAAGCGGCAACTCAGCCGGAGGAGAAACCTCTCTTGCTGGAGGAACAGTGGGAAGCTCCCGCGAATTCGGCGATGACGATGAAGCTGAATTCAGCGGAGAAGGTCCTGGCGGCTCCCAGCCTTCGACACAAAATGGCAACTGGATTCCGTAGAGGGGAAGAACCTCGTTTCTGCTACACTTCCCCCTCTTCGCGTTCAGAAGATGGCAAAACAGTTCTACTGTAGGTCGTAAACACAAACTTTCCTCCGCCTTTTTTATCGGGAAGAGGATTGATATCGAGGTCATATTGCGAGAGAAACTCCCTCGCTCGCTTGTGAAAGAGCTTGCCTTCAGTCACGAACCACTCTCGAATGCCTCCCAATTCATCTTGCACGAGGTTATCATACAGAGTCGTGAGATGAAGATTCCTGTGCGCTGCCTGATCCTCATAGTTCTCAAGGACGCTCTCCATCAAATTTTCTACGTCCGCGGCAAGCATTCCAAATAGCTCTGGATCCTGCTTTGTCGTGGTCTGACGATCAGACAAGAGCTTTAGCCCTCGCTTACTTTTCTCAACAGCTCCTATGCGCTCAAGCTCAAAAAGCACTGTCCCTGTTGTAAGATTCCTGCTCACCGAATACACAAGATCTTGAAATTCACTCTCTGGGCCTCGAAATGAGAGCAACCTCGGCTTACCATCCTTCGTAGTAAATCGCTTATCCTGCTCCCACTGACCGATAATTCGAAACACGAGATTTTTCTCTCCATCATCCTCGGCCTTCACCTCTTGATGGAGAATTGCATTGAGATCTTTACGGTGAAGCCCGGTAAGAAGCGAAAGCCGGCTAGGATTTACCTTTGTTGTCGTTTTTCGAAGCTCCTCATCCGCGACCTCGACATAAACCTCCTTTAAAATCTGTATGAAGTCCTGAATTGCCTTATGATTTCGTAGGGAAAAACGAACAATGGGGCGAAGCATGAGGCGAAGAGCTCGAGGATACATACTGCTCCAAGGATGAGATGATACCTTAGAGATCATCGGCCGATCCTCATTTTTGCAAAAGATAAAAACGCATTTTTTTCCCACAGATCCATTTAAGCCCTCTCAATCCAAATGAAAAATACAGAGATCCAGTAAGTTACCGAAGAGTAAGTATTTGCAATTTGTCGCAAAATGATACGTTTCCCCTCTTAACCACCTAAAGTTGGGTCAACGAACTTTAACGGCGACCGAGAGCTCCCCCTCAAAGAGGAAGAATTGCATAAAATATCCATTTCGATATCTTTCTCTGATGGAGCTAATACCGGGGATAGTACCGCCACTTCCTAGAGAAATGGTGAGGGATGAAATTCGTCCATCCTTAGCTCCAGCGCCCAGCACCCCAGCACCGAAAACTCCCGCACTATTGAAAGTTTTACCCAAGAATTTGGTCAGGGTAGATTCTCTTGATTCAGCGATTGAAACCTTCCGGCCTCGTGTGGTGAATACTGTATTCGCTCCTTCTCACTGCCCTCAGGTTGACGACCTCTCGGCGGATGGCCAAATAGCGATACTGTCCCGCAGTATCGATACTCATATTACGGAGATAACACACCAGTCGGTTTCTGAGAGGTCTCTTCGGGAGATCTTCTTTCCTCCATCCCTGAAGTTAGGGGATCTTGAACGTGACTTCTTAGCGCATCAACGAGAGGAGATTCAACAGCTAGCTGAGGTTACTCGAGCCCTTTCGGGAAGCAAAATAGCCTCTCTCCTCATCTGCAATGATTTAGGAATTACGTACGGTTGGCATGTTGACCCAGCAGTTATTGCGAACAAGAAATTGCGTGGAAGGACCATGGAAATCTTAAGTAGCAACTCTGGCATCTACGATGCCTCCGATGACTCGGTCCTCATTGATCCTGAGGCAGAAGCCTATTGGTCAGAACAAAATGAAATTACAATTCATGTTGGGTATCAACCGAGGTCTAG
>JAGRAT010000560.1 GCA_020434495.1 Bdellovibrionales bacterium
AAGAATCTTCAATGCTGGTATGAATCACATGCAGCGTGCCAAGAGCGACCATCCTTCGTATTCTATGCAGGAATCCACGATAGGTGCACGATGGCGTGCGGTAGAGTTGGAGGGGTAACAAACGGCTCTGAGCATGTCGTCAAGTGTAAGTGTTAGAAAAAGATAGTTTTTCTAGATTTTTGTTTTGAGCGAGAAACGTAATGATTGGAGAGCCGGTCCTTTGAAGAGCCATTAAATATTTTTGTTCTGAATACGTATCGTTATTCTTCCACAATCTGAAGATGATGCGAATCCACTTATAAGACAAAGCACGAATAGCCTTAGGGTGAGATTTCCCCTTTTTCCTTTGCATTGCGTAGAACGCTCTTGCCCAAAGTGAGTGCTGAATAGTGATTCCAGCCCACTCATGAATGGATTGTCGCAAGAACTTATTGCAGAGGAATCTCCAGTGAGTCCAAGACTCTTTTCCGCTTCTCTCTAGTACAGGAGCGATTCCTGCATAGCACTGGAATTCAGAAGCGGAGTGAAAGGAGTCTCTGTCAGTGCCAAAAGCTGCGAGAAGTCTTGGAGCGGTATGCTCTCCGGTGGCTGGAAGAGAGGAGAAGAGCTTGGCATCTTTGTGAGACTCGAAGAGAACGGAGATTCTTTTCTCAAACTCTTCTTCGCTCTTTTTCATGGCGAGGATCTGCCTGGCGTATGCCGTTGCTGTGAGGGCAGAGGTCTCGATGAGCACAGGATCCTCAGTAATAGGCATAGCTTTTTTGATGAGAGTGATTTTGCTTTTAATTCGAGAGTAAGAGCGATGTTTTCGGAAGAAAGCTATGAGCTCCTGCTCTGAAGCGGCTTGAGCCATTGAGAGTGTCGGATAACACAAGAGGAACTCGGAAAGAATAGTTCGTCCCATCTTTGGAAAAAGCTGTAAAACAAGTGGAAAGTACCCTTTAAGAAGTGAAGTTAACCGATTTCCCACTCTTTTTCGGTCATTGACGAGAGTTCTCCTCTGTTCAACGAGAATCTGAAGTTCCCGAGTCTTTGGATCCTGAGGTCTCCAGACCGAAAGCCTCTCAGGGTGACGCTCCAAGATCTCAAGCATAAACTCAGCATCAGTGGGGTCATCCTTTGCTCCGCTTGGAGAAAACGCTTTTCGGTACTCGCTGAGCGTTTTAGGGTTAAGCGGGTAAAGGTCAAAGCAATCGTATTTAAGAAGAGCAGTGAACAATGGTCCGCTCTTCAGCTCAAGAACGACGGCAAACTTCTCTCCGCGGAACCTCTTCTTAAGCGAGCAAACCCACTCGTGAATATTCTCCGGAGTGTGTTTGAGCTGAAAACGCTCCAACTTCCCTGACACCGAAATACATCCGTCGTGCTTTCTATCCGCCCAATCCAGTCCGATAAGTACCTTATACTTCATGATTCCTCCTTTTCGAGTTGAGAACGCAAAAAGGAGAAGCTACGCTTCCCGCAGCGAAATTATTATAGCTAGTCTTCTCACAGAGACTCGCTCTGAGGATTCGTTTCGCAGAAAGCACACCTCTTGGCGCGAAGAGATTGTTATAGACGTCGTAGCGTCGGCAAGTTTGATATTCGTTACCAAGAGGTGCTGCCCCTTTTCGCGTCATTATCTGTATCAAAAATAGCTCGCATTGCACGCTTTCTTTGATTTCAAACGCTTATGAGCTGCGATGGACTATAATACGTTTTAACAGAGTCTCTCGCCTTCGGCTCGAAACCTGTTAAACTAGCCGTTATACGCGCTAAACCGATTTAGGCATCAGTTCTTTCATTTTGAAGCATAACCTTTAACTAAGCTGGATTTTTTAATTTCTGGAGACATCACATGGCGAATCCTACGAATGAAGTTGAGGCACTCAGGGCAGTCGCTTCGCAGAAGGGTTTTTTCGAGTCGGCTGAGAGCCGAAAAGGACCTGACCTAGGTGTTGAACTCCTTGCTCGAGGGTCTGACGGTTTACACGGCAAGGAGCTTTGG
>JAGRAT010000561.1 GCA_020434495.1 Bdellovibrionales bacterium
GACCAGAGGAACTTTAGATTGCTGTTATAAATCCAAAACTGCCGGTAGCGATCTTTCACCAAAATACGAAGAGCATTCTCCGGGCCAAACCGTTGGATGAAAAGGGCATCATCTCCCTTTACCGGTCGCGACTTAAGGACGATACCGTTCCCGTCTGCGATAGTGAGCTGTCCATCCTTGATAAAAAACACCTCATCCTTACCATCGCTGTCGAGATCGAAGAGTTGCAAAGGGAGATCTGAGAAGAGGTCATAGTTCCGAGGGTCTGGCTTTCCGATCTGCCAAAGGGTATCTCCTTGAAGATTCATCGCAATAATCGCTGTAATCTGTCTCTTTGCAACTTGAGCTGTAACGACCTCCGGGGTGCCATCACCGTTGAGATCTCCAAATCGTACAAGCTGGCTTCCTCGTCCATTGAACAGAAGCTTGTGAATTAGACGAGGTTCATCAGCAGATGCCGTCGTCCCAATTGTCAATGCTCCAGCGAGGAATAAAAGAGAAGTGAAAAAAGCAAAAAGGTAGCGTCGCATACCGTATCTATAAAGAGTTTCTAATACCAAGTTTAAAATGACACCGTTGAATAGCCTGTCCTGTTTTGGGCCGTCAAGCCAGAGCCAAAGAACGGAGGAAAAGTGGTGCTTCTCAGGCACTTGAGGAGAAGCATCTCCCGTAAGCTAGCGAGATTTGCAGCCTTTTGAAGTGATTTCTGTGAGATACAAGCCCTTGATAGTAAAGATTCGCCTAAATCTTTTGAGAAAGGTGGTTCTTTTTGTTCTTATAGGTTGGTGCCGGTAGCTTCAATCTAGGAAATTCGAGTCTGAGGCTTATTACAAGGGAGATTTTGGGTGGCTTTAAAACGATTCCATTTCTGTTCGCTCTTGTTTTTTGCTGTATGTTCCCCGATGTCCCTCAATAGTGCGGCTTATGGTGCAGTTGGAGGGAGTTTCTCTGATACCGCTCTAGTAAATATTAGGGCGGTAGTGGAGCCACGAGTTCGACACCCCTTCTTTGCCTCCAAGACCAAGAAGGAGTGTCGAGTTGCCTTTGCTGCTAAGAAGCAAAAACTGCTTCGATGTGTTATTAGTTCCTTGAAGCAGGCGCAGCGTAAGGCCGCCAAGCGAGGTTCTTTGGACAAGATTATTCGCATTCAAACTCAGATCACCAAGTTCGAGACTGAACTCAGTGAAGCGATTAAGGATGAGGAACGGCAGGCTGAGAGGCGCGGAAATTTCGGCGGTACCTGGATGACGAATTTCGGTGAAACAACTCTAGCGCAATTTGATGATGGCACTCTCTCGGGCACATGGACCTATGGTGGAGGAGGTACCCTTAGCGGACAGGTTTTTGGCTTGAACGCCTCTGGAACCTGGAGAACGAGTGAGAGTTCGGGAAAATTCTCTATAGTCCTCTATCAGAAGGACGGGAAAGTCTTCGATGGTTATTGTGGCGAGGCCTGGACTGGGACGAGATAGCTCTCGGGTTCGCGTTTCTATGACTCCGCTCGCACCATTATAAGGATGCTTCACAGAGATCGATGTGGCATCTCGTATGCGTGTCTTTGCGAATCTTGTCAGCTATTCTGCAAAAGCTCTGGAGCGTCTTCAGCGACGATCGCTTCCATTCCCACCTTCTCCTTTTTCGTGCTCTTCGGCGCTGGTGCGGGGATAGCCTCTTCGACGGCAGCTACTCGATGGTTTATTGGCATTCTCTTTGTTTTCTTCACGTACTCGAGTGGGATACGAATGACGACACCTTTTCGAGCATCCCTCTGTGAATCCGGAAAACTATTAGCATCACGGAGCAATGGAACAAGCTTTGCTGAACCCATGTACCAGTTGGCGATGCTCTCAAGCAACTGAGCATTGCCTTCGATGTCGTGCAAGATGTCTCCGTTTGGAGCTCGTCTTGCATATCCGGCTGATTCAAGGAGAGCTACCTGGTCGGAGTTTTTCGGTATAAATTTTGGATCATCAAGATTTGGAAGT
>JAGRAT010000562.1 GCA_020434495.1 Bdellovibrionales bacterium
TAACCCCATTATCTGATGCAATTCCAAAGAGTGCGATAAAGCCGACCCAAACTGCCACACTCAAGTTATATTGCCGCATTTGAAACAGATCGCGGAAATTTATGCCAAAAAGTGAAAAGTTGAAAAACCAATCCTGCCCGTAAAACCAGAGCATGATAAATCCACCAGCCCAGGCAACGAAGATTCCAGAAAAAACCAGCATCGTGGTGACGGTAGATCGAAACTGAAAGTACAGAATGAGGAAGATGATAAAGAGTGCCAGTGGGAGGACGACTGCCAGTTTTTTCTCAGAACGAATCTGATTCTCATAACTTCCAGCAAACGTGTAACTCACTCCGGGTGGAAGCTCGAAATCTCCAGAGTCAATTTTTTGCTGCAAGTACTTTTGAGCCTGTTCTACAACATCAACTTCAGCAAAGCCTTTTTTCATATCGAATACGACGTATCCGACAAGAAAGGTATCTTCGCTCTTTATTACCTGCGCCTGACGTATGAATTCTATGGTTGCTAATTCACCTAGCGGGATTTGCTGACCGGTGGGTGTGGGGATGAGGATCTTGGTAAGGTCTTCCAGTGTGCCGCGTAGTTCTCTCGGATACCGGATGCGAACCGGGTAGCGCTCTCTGCCTTCTACTGTCACCGTTAGGGGCATCCCTCCGACAGCTACCTCTATAACGTTCTGGACAGCCTTGATGGAGAGTCCGTATCTCGCTATCTCTTCACGGTTAATATGAATCTCTAAGTACGGCTTCCCTACAATCCGGTCAGCCACAACGGCAAGTGGTTCAACAGAAGGCACCTCCTTTAGAAACTTCTCAATTTGAAGTCCGACTCGCTCGATTGATTCCAGGGTCGGTCCTTTCACCTTTACTCCCATGGGAGCGCGCATACCGCTTTGAAGCATGACAATTCGAGCGGCAATAGGTTGAAGCTTCGGCGAACTCGTCACTCCTGGTATTTTTGCCCTAGCGATTATCTCCTTCCAAATATCATCAGGGGATTTAATGTGGTCTCGCCACTGTCTAAAAGGTTCTCCGTCATCATCTGGGAAAAGTCGTCCGTGCTCATCCCGGTCGAACTCCCCTTTCGCCGAATTGTAGCGGAAGCGAAGAATGTGTCCGTCCTTATCGACCTTATACTCTGACTTGTAATTTATCACATTCTCGTACATGGAGATCGGAGCAGGATCGAGCGGCGTATCAGCTCGCCCAAGCTTACCTACCGTCATCTCTACTTCAGGAATCTGAGAGATAATGAGATCGAGTTTTTTAAGTTGATCGAGTGCTTCTCCGATTGAGGCATGTGGCATAGTTGTTGGCATATAAAGATAGGAACCTTCATCAAGAGCGGGCATAAATTCTTTGCCCATATTCCGCCAAACAAGCCCCCCGAAAAGAAGCAAAATTCCTGGGAGTATCAGAAAAGTACCTTTTCTCTTAAGGCACCAACGTAAAATCCCTGGGTAAGCGTCCTCGAACAGTTTAAAGAAATAAAGAGCACCTCCAATAAGCCCACCGGCAAAAAGAAAGTTTACCAAAAAGCCTGACTCCACCCCGAAAGGTAACCAGGCTGAGGTGAGGTAACTAAGAACGGTTATAAGAACCACTCCAGCGATAATCAGCGTTGAATATGGAAGCTCCTTAGGCACTCTAGATTTAATGGCCTTAATGACTGGCTCCTTGAATAAGCCAAAGAGTCCGAGTACGGCGATGGCCAGACCAAGAAGCGTAAGCTTAAAGGCGATAGTGAGACCTACAAGGATCTGAATGATGTACAGCACGCTAGAGACTCTAGTCTTTGCATTCCTTTCCCTAAACAGGACATGAGCAGCCGGTGGAATCACTGCAAGGGACACAGTTATAGCTGCTAGCAGTGCAAATGTTTTAGTATAGGCAAGCGGTTTAAAGAGCTTTCCCTCGGCCGCTTCCATCGCAAACACAGGAAGAAAGCTCACAATAGTGGTAAGTACCGCGGTGACTACT
>JAGRAT010000563.1 GCA_020434495.1 Bdellovibrionales bacterium
TCGCTCTGTCGATGGGATTGCTCTTTCGTGCCTTGGCCCCAATGAGAAGTGTTGATCGAATCACCGAAGTAGCCGACGGCATTGACCAGATGAGCCGGGAAGAGGCCGGGTACTGGCTGGGAATGGCGATGCACCGTGAACGTCCAAGGAGAGTCCTCGCAGCCCTTCGCATGTTACTGACCACACCTTGACATTTGAGTTGACACCACTGACAGGCAGAATATGAGCGAAACAACTCCGACCAAATCAACACGCCCGCGACTTTTGATCGAAGACTGGCTACCCATCGCTGCCTTGGGCGAGGAAAGCGTGCGTGAACGGCGGTCGATGACAGCTCTACCGCCGACGTATTATCTACACGTCTGGTGGGCTCGACGTCCATTGGTCGCGAGTCGGGCTGCAATTCTTGCTAGCCTGCTTCCTGCAGATGCTGACCATGAGAAGTTCCTTCGGGCTCTCGGGATTCACGGTGATCCTGTCGCCACACGTGCCAAAATAGATGAAGCCAAGAAGACAGGTGAGGATCTTGGAAAAGATGTGTATGGCTATAAGCGGGCATTCACATATACACCGGATAGCGAAGATGTCGAATGGCTGCACGAACAGACCGCGAAACTTGGTCACACTCAAGCATCACTCCTCGATCCAACAGCTGGAGGGGGAAGTATCCCCTTTGAAGGACAACGACTCGGATTGCAGGTTTTTGCGAACGATCTCAACCCAGTCGCATGGTTGGTTCTCAAGGCGACAGTCGAATTCCCTTTCCGAGATGGTCAAGAAGTCCTGAAGCGATTCAAGCAGCTGGCTAAGAGGTTTCAGGAGATAGCCGAATCCCGATTTCAAGGGATTTTCCCAGAGGAGCCGGAGGGAGTTAGCGTAGAAGGCTACCTTTGGGCACGCACTGTCAGTTGTCCGTATTGCGGAGGACTGGTACCTCTGTCGCCAAGCTGGAAGCTCGATAGTAACGGTGCAGGAATTCGCCTTATCTTTCACACGGAAGATCCTCAGCAGCGGTATTGCTCATTTGAAATTGTTCAAAAGACCAAAGACCATAGTGAAGGGACAGTCAATCGAGGGAAAGGACTGTGCCCCTACCCAGATTGTGGACGTGTGATAGACGGGGATGAAATCAAATCGCAGGCCAAGGCAGGGGGAATGGGAGATCAGCTCTATGCGGTGGTCTACAAGGAAACTGTGAAAACAGGAGCTGCCAAATCGGGTAAGGACAAGTTCAAAACTGTCCGTGGTTTCCGTGCTCCCCGTCCTGAAGACGATGTCACCCAAACAGTCTCAGAGGTTCTTACTACCAAGATTCCGGAATGGGAGGCCCGAAATATCATTCCAGACGAAGCCTTTCCCGAGGGAACAAATGATGATCGTCCTCTGAATTACGGCATGCCGTTATGGCGAGACATGTTCAGTGCTCGTCAGTTGCTAAGCCATTGTACGAGCGTCGAAGTATTCCATGACCTGATTGAAGAGCTTCGAACTGATGCGGAAGGAGAACTGAGTGATCTGGACCGGTCTTCCATGATCTATGTGGCAATAGGTCTCGAGAAGTTTCTCCATTACAATGCCTACATGTCGCGTTGGCACTCGGGAAGAGGTGTGTTAGCTCCTGTATTCGATCGCCATGATTTTTCGTTCAAATGGAGCTTCGCGGAGATGGCACCAGCCGTCACTGGAGCTGGGTACGAATGGTCATTCCAACAAACTGGTAAGGCACTGAAGGAGTTAATTCAGCTCGCAACAACTCATCATGGTGAGCAAGGGTTGTTTGCAAACAAGTCCACCAAGAAGAGTATTCGGGTCACACATGGTTCAGGGGACGAACTATCGATGGCGTCGAATACTGTGGACTGTGTCGTAATGGACCCCCCTTACTATGTCAATGTAATGTATGCTGAACTTTTAGACTTCTTTTATGTCTGGCTAGAGCGTACCGCGGGGATACTCTATCCCTAGCCATTGTGAGAATAT
>JAGRAT010000564.1 GCA_020434495.1 Bdellovibrionales bacterium
GTAGAAACAACCGCTTCATCCGCAGTCGTTACGAAGACATCAACATCTGGAGCAGCGACCCCAGCGATATCAACAACTTTACCTTCGACTGTATATGTTCGTGTAGACTTATCGACCGAAACCGTTCCTCCCCCACAACCAGCAAGAAGCCCAACGACAACAGATAAGGTTACTAGTCGAACAAACTGTAATGTATTCATAACGAACTCCAATACGTTTTAGCGATCTTTGATATCCCGGATAGCCTTTCGTTGCGTTCGGCCAAGCAGCCGCAACGCGCCATTAACATCTTTCTTAGAAACCCGAAGCGTTTTTGTAATCTTCTTTAGCAAGAAAGAAGAAAGCTCTTGCAACCAATCACGGTCGCTCTCAGCATCAAGAGCCCTGTTGTAGTATCTCGTAAGCGCTTCCCTCGTCCGGTCCTGCTCATCTTGCAAGAGAGCATACTCCGCGGCCGCGGAAACTCCGGCGGTTTCAAGCTCTTCTATTCGCAAGCGGCGCTCTTCCGTTACATCTTCCATGATGAGCAGATTAACGAGATTTGGATAAAAGAACTTACTCATCTGCAAACTGGGGTTAGTAGCTGCTATTTGGAGAGGGGCACCTTCAGTCGGCAGTGGATCGCGGCAAAGAAACCCATTAGAAAGATTTCCTCCCACCACAAAATCAATTCCCTCTTGGCCATTCCGGCTGGCAAGGTAAAAGGTCGGCTCTCCTTGGTCGTAGAACATCCAAATTTCAAGAAGCACACGCTCAATAAGTTTACCGTTTCCATTGTTTGTTACATCAAGATAATTCATGGCGAGAAGACCTTGTGGATCATTTTCCTCTTGAAAAGGACGATAGAAGAGTCCATGCGCGTTCACTTGGCTCTTTACTTGAGCACCAAAGTACGGATCCCTCGGATCTAAAGATATATATGTGTCGCGTTGCCTTCCTCCATCTTCGATTCTTAATCCGATCACCTCAGACTGAGCATTTCGAAGCAATCGAAGAGGCGGACAGAATGCACCCGTAACGGTGATACTCGGATCGGTTTGCGCAGAGACGGACAAAGCTTGAAACAAGAAAAGGGTGGCGAAACTCGCCATAAGAAGAAAACGAAACATAATCCCCCACGTAAAACCATCTTCTGCTCGATCCCACTCGGCAGAAGCCATTGCTCAGCCTCCTATCCGGGGTACGGCCACTACTGCTTCTCTTTCGAACCGAAATGGCCCTCCCCAATGAGCATTTCTCCTAATCTTGCGGACCACGTACCTAGGAAGTAAGGTCCAACTGCCCTAAGTGATTCTCTTAAAAACAGCGTCTCGGGGATCGCGCCGGGTGGGCGCATCGACTTTTAGTTTACCTATTAGAGTACGGACCTCATGGAACTCCTCATCCACTGCCTCCTTATCATCATCGCTCGGGTAACCGATGTAAGCCTTGGCACTCTTCGGATGGTATTCGTAGTGAAGAATCGTCGAACAGAAGCGGTGCTTACGGGGTTCTTTGAGGCCTTCATATGGGTCTATGCTGTTGGAACAGTAGCTTCAAACCTCGATGAGCCTGTTCTTATTCTCGCTTACGCCATCGGCTATGCGCTTGGGAATTTCGTTGGGCTTACTATCGAACGTAAGCTCGCACTAGGAGACCAAGTGCTGCGGGTCTTTACGAGAAACTCAGAGGAAATATTAAAACAGCTTAGAGATCAAGAATACCGGATTACGACATTTAAAGGAGAAGGACGAGACAGTCCTATCGATATGCTGCTCGTTAAATCTTCACGCAGAAAAGTACGGAAAGCTGTGGCATTGGTTCGAGAACTCGATAAGAGTGCATTCTTCTTTATTGATGACATCGGGGAGAGTTCAGAGCGGGCCGAGCCGTTTATGAGCCCGCTTGGCTGGCGAGGCCGAGTGAAGAAGATCTAGAGCAATCCTCGAAAATAGTGCCACGAAGTGGTGTGGTTTTCGAGGAGGGCTATAGCCCCC
>JAGRAT010000565.1 GCA_020434495.1 Bdellovibrionales bacterium
CGGTGAGCGGACTTTTCACCTCGAGAGCGACCAATTTGGCGAGTTCGATATCTCTGCACGAATCGATTCCGTATGTGAAGCTTTGGAATGGAATCGTTTGGTCGAACAGAGTTCCCGCTATCGTTCGGCTATCGAGTCCTCCGGTTAAGAATACACATGGCCGCGTACAAAAGCTGGCGGAATCCGTTATAGCCCTTTTAAAGGATGGGAAAACTTCCTCTGCTGCCTCTGATAAGGAATGATAGGATTGCTCTTGGATGTTTTCAATCGACCAGTAGTGAATCTTTTGTGGTGAGCTGAGGGACCCAATTTCGAAGTGAATTACACTTCCAGGAGGCACTCTTTTAATTTCCTGAAAGAGTGTGTCTTCGCCCATTAGATGCTCGTACACAAGCAATGCAGAGAGGGCTCTATCATTTACATGAAGAGTGTGTGGCGGGGCGGCTTCGAGAATTGCTGCCGGTAAGGTAGAGAAAAAAACTTGGTGGGAATTGTAGGAGTAATATAGGGGAATTTGACCAAGAGGATCTGTAAATAATGATAGCCGCTCCGTGATTTGGTTAAAATAAAATCCAGAAAAAGATCCTTTTTGCGCTAATGCCTGAAAAGATCCTAAAAACAGAGCGTGATCTATTTCTTGAACGAGTTCCGAAGATTCGCGTTGAGCTAGTAACCCGTCGACTCCACAAACGGCTCCATATGCTTCATCGTGGACAACAGCGCTTCCAGGTGAACCGACCACTCTCCGGGATGCAGCTACTGTAAAGCAATCGACTTTGGTTACTGATGTCGCGTGATGCGGAAGAGTATGTGCATACTCAATCGCATTGGTGAAAGACCAGTCTGCACTCTCGCTAAGTAGTGATTTCGCGATTGTCCCAATCAGGCAGGACATGCTGACCTCCTATCACTTAAGCCGAAAGTTGATGTGTCCCTCGAGATTGAGGTCTGCAATTCTATTGTGATGAGAATTGTTCTCAAGACTTGCTATCGAGGAAAAACTCACTCGCCTTTGAAACATAGCTATCGAAAAACCGCCTGATTTGACCACTCGTTGGAGAAAAAGGAATCGAATATGCATATGAAGCCTGAATCTCTTCTTCGGTTACTGAACTGTAGTCGACTGAATAAAGGAGTTCTGAACGCGGAATAGCAGATGTGTTTTTGAATACCACGGTATAAGCATCGGAAGGACTTAGCACCGGCTCAAAATACTCACGTAAGCGAAAGCTCGTAATAAGTATCCAGGGCGTGAGATGAAACTTATAATCCTGATGAATGAGATACGATTCTCCTGGTATTAAAGCCGAATAAAATTGCGGAACGATTGATTCAGCTAACTTCACGGACTTCATGGCGTCGACGAAGAGAAACTCTATTGGCATTCCATCCCATTTAACGGTGTTCAAATTCTGATGAGTAGCCGAGATCAAGCTTTGATAGTCAGAAGTGTTTTCAACCCATTGTGTGAAAAAACAATCCGGAGACTCAATTGGGCCGCCGAAAATATCAAATGTTCGAAGTGGGCAGCCTTTAGCGTAGGAATTGGTAGAGAGGCCGCTCGCAAGCGCAACCGTTGAGCCGCCAAGCCATGACCCGAGCTCAACTATAACACCTTTCCCCTGATAAACATGTCTCGCAAGCCAATGGAGCATTTGCGCCTCAGAGCTGGATAGCATGTTTTCGGGCAAGTATGGTAAGAAGTCGGTCCGAAAATTCGGACGGTCGGACTCGAGTTTTATTTTAAAAAAGTCTCTACTCGCGGCCTCTTGATGTGAGAGATAGAAGTAGTCTTCCAGCAGGTACCCGCTACGTAATTTCACGTTTTGTGCTTTCGAGATGTGCGCATCAATGAAAGTGAGAATTTGAGCTGCGTATGGTTTCGAGCTTACGATAATTAGATCCACATCTCTGAGGTGACTGCATGTATCAAGCGTAGTGGTGGGAATACCGTCAATTGAATCTG
>JAGRAT010000566.1 GCA_020434495.1 Bdellovibrionales bacterium
TTTTGACGAGCTTCGATATCTCGCATCGCAAGTACGTTCCCCGCTTGTCTTGCTGGTTGTTGCAGGACAGGAGCTGGGGGACCAGTCCGTGCTGGAAGTTTCGAATAGTTTTGAGCAGGACAGTCTTGGGCTTGGGCTTTTGTGCGGTAGCGATCGTGAACTCGCACAGGGCCTACTTAGTGATAAAGATGGAAACTCGCTTTTTAATGTTCAATCGCTTTTTCAGCTTCAACCCCTTCCTCGTTCTGCGATGTTTCGTACAGTGGCACTTAAAGAAGTATTGACTCTTCCTTTGAGTAGCGATTTTGATGTAGCCCTCCGCGAATTCTATTTACTGTTTCAGTACAAGGCGTGGAGTATTCAGGTCATTGATCAAGGTCTCACGAGTAATATTGATTCCTCAATGATCAGCGCTCCGAGTCGTGAAGAGCTCGCTCCGGAATTCTTGCAGGCAAAATTGATTGATCGGATAGCCTCGGTGCGAGCGATGGATCCGTTTGCCCCTGAGCGGAGCAAAAGTGGACTCATTATTGAGTTTCCCGGGGAGACAGTCGCTGCTGCGAGGGAGTTTCTCTCAAAACACCATTGATTGTCGGTGAACTCTCGATCGTAGGCTTTAACCTATTGATAGTCCGTCTGGGCTCCTACGAAAAATTACCAACTTCACATCACGGAGAAGCAGGCGCCCCGGTTATGGAGATTCTTGGAGGTCAGGTATACAACTTTCATTTCTTTCCGGAGTTGGAAGCGCGAGCACAAGATATGGACAACGAGATTTGTAACATTCCAAAATTGAGATCCAAGTGGGACGAGCGACTTCTTGAGATAGAAGAGCGCTTACTCCTTAAAGAGTTGCAGCACCTTCGACAGAAAGAAAGTGAGCGAGGATTAAACTCTTGGGAGAGAGGGCGCAAAGAAGAACTTCCTGTAGAGATTCAGAGGGTGCAATCGGGGGCGTTTTCAGCTCTACTCATTTGATCTGCTCATCCCAAAGTATTCGTCGTTTCTCGCTTTTCATGCTTGGCGATAATGGCAGCCCCTAAGCTGTCCCCCCAGACATTCACAGAGGTCCGCAGCATATCGAGAACTCTGTCAACAACGATGACGAGTTTGACACCTTCGGCAGGTAATCCAACGGTATTGAGAATAAGTACCATCATGACTAGACCTGCTCCGGGAATTCCTGCTGCGCCAACGGCAGATACCGTTGCCGTTATGAAAATGAGTGCCTGTTGGGTCCAGGAGAGATCGACTCCGAGCATATTCGCGATAAACACCACCGCAACGGCTTCATAGATGGCAGTTCCATCCATGTTAATGGTGGCTCCCAATGGTGCAACAAAGCTGCCAATTTTATTGGGAACCCCGGCGCGGTTTTCTAGACAGTCGAGGGTGATAGGAAGAGTCGCCGAAGAGGAAGCCGTTGAAAAAGCGCTCGTGATTGCTGGAATCATTTGGCGAAACAACGCTATGGGAGAGATGCCAAAGCACCAAGCGAGGCAGCCAAGTGTTCCAACTCCATGGAGGAGTAATCCGATCACCACAGTGAAGGTATAAGCTGTCATAGAGCTGCCGAGGGTAGAGAGCTGTCCTTCGAGTACAAAGCTTCCAACGAGATCGGCAATGAGTGAGAGGAACCCCAGAGGGGCGAACAGCATTGCTTTCTCAATCATCCAAATGATCGCTTGAAAAGCAGCATTCGAGCCCTGCCGGAGAACTGCTGCGTCCGTTTTAGAAGGAATTTGCAGGAGTGCCACTCCCAGAAAAATTGAAAAAAATATTAGTCCGAGCACGTTCCCTTGAACGGCAGCTGCAACAATATTTTTGGGGATGATGTTTCTTAAGACATCCCCAAAGGTGCTTTCTGTTCGCTGGGCGGGTTGATGCTCAGGTTCCTCAAAAGACTGAAGTAGAGCCTCTCCACCTCCATCAATCCCAGGCTGAACAATATTTACGAGAATAAGG
>JAGRAT010000567.1 GCA_020434495.1 Bdellovibrionales bacterium
TTGAGAGCCCAACCTCCACATTTTCCAGTGCATGTCCTCCCATTCCCCCCACCATTGAAGGTGCCACAACCAAAGGTCCACCCCGAACAGTCGCAAACCTGGCTAAAAAATTTGCATGTTTGCCCTTCCGTTGGACACTTCCCAGAAGGCTCGCACCCTTGATGTCCGCGTGTAACACATGGCTGCTCTGGCAGGCTTAAATTCAGATCTAAGTTGCCGAGCCGTTCTCCCTCTGTAGATAGCTCCGAAATAGCGTAAGGAAGTGAGGCTCCACCGGAATTCGGATTGGGAGAAAACTCTCCATCTTCATCCGCTTGGGCGCTATCCTCGGCGCTAGACGTCCTGCAAAAGTAGTTAAACTTAACGGCCGTTTTGAGCTGCTCGGCCAATTTCGGAAGAAGGCTCGTAATAAGCGGACTCGTTCGAAGCGATTGATCCCTCAGTTGGTCGAGAAAGAGGGAATACCGACCATCAACAAAATCGCAGTAAGAGATTCGGTCAGTTAGTAAGAGCTCTTCCCTTCCTTCAGGGAACTGTTTTCTATTGGCCTCGACATAGCTTGCGACGGGACTTCCATCTAAACCTACAAAGGACACATTAAGCTGGTATTGGGAAAAAATCTGGTGAAACTCTTCGGGGGAGCTCTGCGCCAACACCTGCCCTGCAGCTTGGGAGCCTAAAAAAATAATGGCAAGTAACAAAACAAATCTTTGAAAATCGTTCATCGCTTTCTTATCACTCCGTAGTCAATCTCTTCTCCCAAACGGCCAGCTCGAATGATAATTGGGAACCCCTTCCTCCCCTAAAGATACAAGTCATTCTCTTTAAGACTAAGAAATTATCTCTCCACAACCACACCGTTGAAGAGTTTCCGATTTCCGCCACTGGCAAGGTTGGGACATCGCAATTTTCACCGACTCCTGCCCACCTCGAAACTTGAAGATGAGCCAGATGCGCCAATAATTTTGTGTATTCGGCTGACCCTGTGCTGGTGGTGCACCAGGGCACTGCGCTTCTGCAAACTGCTTACAAGGGCAAGCGGGCATCTGCTGTCCCGATGCCGCGTACCAAAGATGAACCCAAGGAGGAATATCACACTCACAGACATCTTCTCCCATAGAGATGGTCTGAACTTGACATTCCTCATTAGCATTTTCACAATTTCCGTTGGCGCACCCTTCTGAGATACTTCCACCCAGCTCACAATCTCGAGTCTTAGCAAAAAACTCGGCAGCAGGATCAGTAGACCGAAACGTTCCAGCCTCTTTATTCGGTATCCCTCTTAGGGTCTGGTATATTTCGCGCTTCAGTTTGGGGTAATTGGGATTTCCGGTTGATATCGTGTAGCTTTCCTTATCATCGGACCACTTTCGGTCGTAGCACTCCTCATAACCGATTTGGAATAACGTCTCCGCAAGCAACCTCATTTCCTGGCCACCAGCAAACTCAGCTCCACTCACCTGAAGGTCATGCACGAGTTGCTCAGGGGGACAGACCTGCACGGTACGAGTTTTCAACCCAAAAGCAGTCATAAAGCTATCGGTTGCTCCATCAAGAAGTAGCAACGGGTTTCCAGTCTTTCCAACAAAAGTAACTCGATCCCTAACAGCCACAGAGGTAATAGCAGTTAACTGCCCAGCTGACGATTCACCGTCTGCGGATTCGGCGCCAAAATCCCCCTGGCTCCACGCCAAATCAGGGAGCACCAACAACAGTGGGAGAAAAAGCAAAATGCGTATAGCGATTTGTCCTAAATGAATCATTGTATTAACTCTCCCATCCAAAATTCTCAAAAATTTTTTAAACATCCTAATGGGCCTATCCTCCTGAAGAAGCCTATCCTCCTGAAGAAGCCTATCCTCCTGAAGAAGGAGGCGCAGGAGGATTAACCGTTACGGTAATAGGCGATGCATGCCCCGGCACTCCAATCTGGAACTGGGCCCCCGGCGGTAAGCTAGCCACTTG
>JAGRAT010000568.1 GCA_020434495.1 Bdellovibrionales bacterium
AGACTCCTTTTCTCGGCAGAGATTGAGGGTGATCAGAAGATTATCTTCACCGATCTTGCGACGGGAAAGAGTTCTATCCTCGTTGACAGCGTTGGCCAAGATTGGTTTCCAGTATTCCACCCTGAAGGGAAAGAAATTATTTTCATGAGCGATCGCACCGGCTCGAAGTCGCTGTACCGGATGAACTATGAGGGAAACGGCGAAAAGAGAGTCAGCCCGCGCGGATCTGAAGTTGGCAACCCAAGCTGGGTTCCTGATTCAAAAAAGCGCGTTGCCTTTTACTACCGAGAGGATGGCGGCCCTCAGAAAACCAACCTCTTCTCTCTCGATCTCACCACCGGCGCCGAACAGCGGATCACGAATTTCGATGGCAGGAATTCGACCCCGAAACCCGCTCCAAACGGGGAGGTCGTAGCATATTCGACGAACCAGTTCTGGCCTGGCTGGGATGTCTGCTTGTATACCATTCGAACCAAGGCAAACGTCTGCCCATTGAAGGGGATTGATTCGTTTTGTAGACCAGCATGGAACTCTGCGGGCACGAAGATTCTCTATTCTGTTGGCGCCGGGGATTCCATTGCGCTTGGGGAGTACGACGTTGCAGCAGATTCACGGACAATACTTTCTGCCCCTACCGGCAAATCCTATGACGCCCAGTATGTGGGGAATAACTCCTTTATATTTGCAAACAATCAAGCAGGGAGCTTCGATCTCTACTTTCAAGAGAAGGACAAAATTTCTGTGATAGTTGAGAGCAAGTATGATTTACGTTATCCGTCTTGGCATCCAAGCACGGTAATGGAGATGGAGGTTGAACGATTACGCTCACAAAAAAATCCCAAGTAGCACCTTCGAAGCTGCGGCCTCGTTTTCCAAAGGGAAGAATCCTCGTGCTCATGCCCCTTGTGCTACTCCTCATCGCCATCTTCCTCACTGCGGCATTCCTAACGGGATGTAGCCCCCTCTATGTTGTGCGAGCAGCCTATGAAGAAGGGAAGATTCTCCTCGGAAGAGAAAGCATACCTGATGTCATCGCCGACCCCTCCACCTCCCCAGAGGTTAGAGAGAAGTTAGAGCTCGTCATGCGCGCAAGAAATTTTGCCGAATCGATCGGATTATCTGCTGGGGAATCATTCACTCAGTACAGTCATATCGAGAAAGATGTACTCGCCTGGGTTATGCTCGCCTGCAAGAAGGACGCATTTGAACCATACACTTGGTGGTATCCAGTCGTAGGGACCGTCCCATACAAAGGGTATTTCGAAAAGGAAGATGCTGAGTGCGATGTTAACCGACTAGAACAGCGAGGTTATGAAGTTTGGATTCGCGGCACGGAAGCCTTTAGCACCCTCGGGTGGTTTAACGATCCGGTACTCACCACTACTATCAAACACGAAGGGCACGATGTTGCGAACACGGTAATCCATGAAATATTTCACCAAACGGTTTGGATTCCCGGCTCCGTTGACTTCAACGAAAGTGCAGCCAATGTTATTGGAAATCTTGGAGCTATAACATTCTTCGAGCAGGAGCTCTCGCAATGCACCGAAGAGGAATGTCGCGCCAAAGCCATGGCTCTCCTTGAGGGTGCAAAAAGGAATTGGGAGATAGAGAAAGAGCTCGGTACAGTGCTCACCGAGGTAAAGCAATCACTAGAAGCGCTCTACAGCTCAGAAGCGACTTCAGTAGAGAAAATTGCCAAACGTGATGAAGTATTTCTCCAATCAGTTAGCGCCTTCAACGAAAAATACCCGAAGGCAAAGGTACTGAGAGAGCTTAACAATGCTGCCATCCTTCAACTCTTTATATACAGAAAGGAGCTTCCTCTTTTTGAGTCTCTATTCCTAAAGTGCAATAGTGATTGGAGCTGCTTCCTTGGGAAATTGAGGCAGATTGCCAAAGCAGAGGCCCCGGATCCTTACACGATGTTAAAGGAATCGATGCTCAAGGAATCACAGTAAG
>JAGRAT010000056.1 GCA_020434495.1 Bdellovibrionales bacterium
AGGACTCTCAGGAGCATTCGGTACCAGCGGGGCTGTTTTGATTCTCGGCACCGGACTTTTGCTTCTTACGTATTTCCTGGTGCGAAATTACCTCGGAGCTATTGCCTCTTCTGTCACGAAGTTGCTCGCTGGCGCTGTGAAAGCGCTAATGATTCTCTCCCTCTGGTTCTCAAAGCTTGGGGGGAAGGCGCTCTCCATGCTCTGTTTGAACCTCCCGAAAGCCTTTTGGCGCTCTTACAGGGAATACCGAGAGCGGAGAGCCGAACAGCGAGCGCAAGAGCTCGAAGTGCTGCGACTCGCTCTCAAGAATGATTCCAGCCGGAATCGACGCAGAGATGAGCGACCAGCTCCGCAGCCTGAACCGTTCCGGGAGAGCCGTATCGTTGTTGTTGATCATTCAAAGCCGTTGGAGTCTCTCTCTCAAGCACAGACTGAACCGCGGGAAATTGAGCCTCGTGAAAAATTTGAAGACTTTATATTCCCTTCAACTGAGCTTCTTCAACCTGCTAAACAGTCTTCTCGGAAGGTCGGAGAGGAGGAACTGCTCGCCTGTTCGGCAGTCATTCAAGAGAAGCTGCTTGATTTTAATATCCCAGGCCAGATTACCCATGTTCATCCCGGACCGGTGATCACCATGTATGAGTTCGAACCTGCTGCGGGAATTAAGCTTGGAAAGATTACCGCTCTTCAAGATGACCTTGCGATGGCCTTAAAGGCTCAGTCGGTCCGTATTATCGCACCACTTCCAGAGCGAGGATCTGTTGGGATTGAGGTTCCGAACGAAGATCATCAGATGGTGATGCTCCGTGAGCTTCTTGAGTACGATTCTAACCCCGGCGAAACACTGAGGCTGCCCATCCCTCTTGGGAAGGATACGTTCGGAGCACCAGTGACGGCGTACATCGCTGATATGCCACACCTCTTACTTGCCGGAGCTACCGGGACGGGGAAGTCCGTCTGCATCAATGCCGTATTGATGAGTCTTCTTTATAAGCTTCACCCCTCTGAGCTACAGATGATTCTTATAGATCCGAAGATCTTGGAACTTAGTGTCTATGAAGGAATTCCACATCTGAAAGTACCTGTGGTCACCGACCCGCGAAAGGCGAAGGCTGTTCTCCAGTGGGCGGTGCAGGAGATGGACCACCGTTATCGTACCTTGAAGAAATACGGGGTACGGAATATCGATGCGTATAACGATCTTGTTAGTGGGAAAACTCCTCCGGATCAGGTGAGTGGTAAAGGGGATGAACACCGAATCATCATCGAAGAGTTGGAACCGTTGCCGAAGATTCTTATCGTTATTGATGAATTGGCAGATCTCATGCTTACCTCCGGTCGGGAAGTAGAAGAGCTCATCACGCGGCTGGCCCAAAAGGCTCGAGCTGCCGGAATTCACCTCCTGCTCGCAACTCAAAGACCATCTGTTGATGTTATTACTGGTCTTATCAAGGCGAACTTCCCAGCTAGGGTATCTTTCCGTGTTTCTTCTCGAATCGACTCGCGCACGATTCTCGACACCATGGGGGCTGAGCGATTGCTAGGGAAGGGGGATATGCTTTTTCTCCGACCGGGGGCTCATCACTTGAAGCGGGTCCATGGTGCCTTTGTCTCGGACCAAGAGGTGCGGAAGGTTACCTCTTTCCTCCGAGAGAGCTGTAAGCCTGAGTATGACGGCGAGATAATGGAGATGTGTGAGAAGGCCCTCGAGGACTCGGGGTCGAGCCTTGAGCCGGGAGAGGCGGATACCTCAGATCCGCTCTACGATAAGGCTGTCCAGTTTGTTCTGGAGCGGGGACAAGCCTCTACGAGTATGATTCAGAGGACCTTTCGAATCGGGTATAATCGCGCCGCTCGGATAGTCGACACGATGGAGCAGGAGGGGCTCGTTGGTCCAATGGATGGTGCTAAGCCTCGGGCGGTTATCGTTCCACATGCCTCAGGTGGCGAGTAGGGACCCATCTCGCTCCCCGATGTTTGTCATTTTTGGGGGAGATACGTAGAGTTATCCGATGCGAAGTTTGCTTCTTTCTTCCTGCCTTTTCCTCGGATTGCTATTTGTTAGCTCTGTAACCTTTGCTGAAGGAGAGCCTTGCGAAGTCTTGCCAGTTCCCAGTGAGGAGATCCCGGCTGGTGTAAAATCAGAAGCGACCTCGCCAGAAGCTGCTAAGAAGATGCGGGATAGCCTCCAGAGTGCGTACCGAAAGATTAAGTCTTTAAAGGCTGAGTTCTCACAGAGTTCTTATCTGAAGAGTCTCGACCTTTCGGAGGAGTCAAACGGAAAGCTTGTACTTGGCATTCCGGGGAAGCTTTTTTGGGAGTATGAGAAGCCGGAGCCGCAAACCTTCTTGTTAAAAGACGATGAGTTTCGGTTGTTTCAACCACTCGAAAAGCAGCTCATCATCCAATCAACCCGGAAGTACTTTTTGTCAGATATTCCCGTATCGTTCCTCCTCGGACTGGGGGATTTGGCCGAAGATTTTGAGGTGTTGAGCGGGTGTAAGGCCGGGAAAGTTGTTACTCTAACCCTCAAACCAAAGCCACGAGAATCTGCTAAGGGAGGGAGAGATCCAGGGTTAAAGGAGCTGAAATTATCATTTTCGACTGTTTCATATTTCCCCGAGGTCGCTGAGATTCTCGACCGCGAGGAGAACCGAACATCACTGAAATTATCGAAACTGAGAGAGAATGAAGCTCTTCAGCAGTCAACCTTTACTCTGACGGTCCCTCCAGGAACAGATATTCAAGATTTGCGTGGTTAGGGCGACCTCGCCAAACAATTAACGGTCTACGAAATGAGTTCCAAACTTCGAATTGTACAAGAGAGTTCTTCTGTTTCACCAGTCGCGCCAAAGAGCGGAGACTCGGTCTCGAGAGAGTTTCTCGGCAATGTTTCTGTCGTGAATCTTGGCTGTGCAAAAAATCAAGTTGATTCAGAAGTGATGCTCGGTTCGCTGCAAGCAGCGGGGTTTCATCTGATCGATGATCCAAATGAGGCCGATATCGCAGTGGTCAATACCTGTGGCTTTCTCCAGCCAGCAGTCGAAGAGGGAATTGACACCATTCTTGACCTCTCAGAGCTCAAGGGGAATCGCCTACGAAAGCTTATCGTTGTGGGCTGTATGGTGGAACGGTATGGAGAGGATTTGAAGGAGAGTCTTCCTGAAGTAGATCACTTCCTTGGTGGGAACGACCTTTTAAAGATCATAGAAGCAGTAAAGACCGGTTACGATTCACCGTTGTTGGACGGCGCTCGACCGTACTTCATCTATGACGATACCGTTCCTAGGATGGTCGGTGCGGGAAGTGTTTCCGCCTACGTGAAAATAGCCGAGGGATGTGATAGGCCGTGCGCCTTCTGCATCATTCCAAAACTGAGAGGAGATTTTAGGAGTCGGCCTACCGCTTCAATCATTACCGAGATAAATGATCTGGCGCGGCAGGGGATTCAAGAGGTGAATCTCGTAGCGCAAGATCTCACGGCCTACGGAGCCGACCGAAAGGATAGCGGGGAAGATATGCTCTCACTACTAAGAGCGATAGATTCTCAGGCCGAAATTCCTTGGGTTCGCCTTTTCTACGCCTATCCACTTGGGGTCTCGAAAGAGCTGATGCTTGTCATTAAGGAGAGCGAGCGAGTCGTGAATTACCTGGATATTCCTCTCCAGCATGCGAGTGAGCGAATTTTAAAATTCATGAAGCGGCCCCTTGGAAAGTATTCTCCGAGAAATCTTACCGAAATGATGCGTACCGTGGCGCCTGAAGTTGCTCTCCGGACGACCTTTATCGTAGGACACCCGGGTGAAACCGAGAACGACGTTGAGGAGCTCGCGAATTTACTTCGAGAGATTCAGTTTGAGCACGTTGGAATATTTGAGTATTCGAGAGAAGAGGGAACTCCCTCTCATGATCTTCCGGATCAAGTATCCGAAGAAGAGAAGAAGAATCGGCGCTCCTACCTAATGGAGGTTCAACAGGAGATTCAAGAGGAGAAGTTGTCAAAACGTCTTGGTTTGGGAGGTGTCCGTGGCGAAACGGAGAAAGTGCTTCTCCTTGGTACTCATCCTGAAAGTGATATGCTTCTCCACGCCCGAGCTGCTTGGCAGGGTCCTGAAGTTGACGGAGAGGTGATTATCAATGATTTGGATGAATCACTAGCTGAAGCAGAGATTTCAGCTGGGATGTTTGGCGAAGTCGAATACACGGAAGTCGCGGGATACGATCTGGTGGGTAGGTTGCAGCGAATTTCGGGATAGTGCCGAAATAAATCAAAGATTTGGGGTAATATGAGTAACACAAAACCCGTTGTAGAAAACTGAGGATGCAGCCTCGCATCCAACTACGGTTTCCCCAACCAGGTTAAATTGATCGATTATAGCATCTCCGACCGCACTGAGAGCGGTAACTGTTAGCAGAATAAAAAGCGCTACCATGGGGATATACTCCACCATCGCCGCTCCTGATTGTCCTTCACTAGAACCAAAACTATATAGGCCCTTCATATCGTCGTCTCAAATTCCAGTATCTACGCAGGAGGAAGGTGAATTGGACTGATAGGGATTAAAGGTGCAGCCATTGGCCCGAACCGTTTCACCAACGAGTCCAAATTGACCCGCAATAGCGGCTCCAACAGCGCTGATGCTGGTAACTGTCAGCAGAATAAAAAGCGCTACCATGGGGATATACTCGACCATCGCCGCACCGGTTTGCCCTGAAGATCTCTTCTTACTCAATTCTCCCATTAAGAGAGCGGTCGACCCCTTTTAATGCATTCTGAAGCGGTGGGTGCATAAATTTGTGCAGCCCGGCATTTTCGGTGAAATCCGCTAGGGGATGTGATTCGAACTCTTAGGGGATTTATAAGCAAATCCATGAATAGTGATGGCTACTCTAAGGGTTGTCCAAATACTCTGGGCTAACTGATTTGAACTCCGAGACCTCTGCGTTCTACTTGAAAATTCAGTCAATCGCAGAGTATCTGGGAACGAATCGGGGAATTTGAGGTAGAGCATATCGCTCTGTCATGATAAAGCGCAGTGATTTCAATATGTTCAATTCGATTTGACTATGAGAGGGAGCTCGGTAGCATCAGGGGTCGGTGCATTTTATCTCAACGTTATATTTTGAGGCCGCCATGAAGTTTATCGCTCCACTTTCAAGACGACCTATCAAGCGGGGACACTTTTCACGTGGGGGAATTCTTCGAAAGGCTTCTGAGCATTCAGCGAAATCAACAGCGCTGCAGCCAGGAATAGGTAAGGATGGGGAGCCAGCGGCGAGCAGGATTCTCCGAAATAGAGCCATTATTCTCTCTCGAGCTCTCGTTGAAGTTGATAAAATTCGAAGAGGGCGAATTCATGATTTTCTCGGTAACGCCCCCCGGTAATCCACCACTTTCTACAAAAGCGCTTGTGCGCTTACGGTACCGCGCTAAGATGTGGCTATAACGCTTGCTGACGCCGTAGAGAAGGGAAGTCAATGACACATAATCAGTTCATAGTCGCCATTAACGAGCTGGGCCAGTCTATCTGGTACGACAATCTTTCACTGGATGTGCTCCAATCTGGTGAATTGAAGGAGCTCTTAGATCTCGGGGTGAGTGGACTTACGAGTAACCCGACCATATTTAAGAAGGCGATAGCCGATTCATCTCACTATGATCAGAAGATTCAGCAATTGGTAACTTCTGGACTCTCGTCAGCTGAAGAGATCTGTGAATCGCTGATGATTGATGATGTTGGCGCTGCGGCAGATCTTTTGCAAGACACCTTTGAGCGCACTCACGGCGCGGATGGATACGCAAGTATTGAGGTTTCTCCCGCTTTGGCCCATGACACTGCAGGAACCGTTGCGGCAGCTGAAAAACTTTGGAAGGCGCTAAATAGACCAAATGTGATGATTAAAATACCTGCCACGGCTGAGGGGATTCCCGCGATAGAGCAGGTGCTCGCTCAGGGGATTAATGTCAATATTACGTTGATATTTTCCACCGCAGTGTACGCTCAGGTCGTTGATGCCTACCTGAACGCCCTCGCGAAACTCGGGGATGTGGCTCGACAAAAGAAGCTCGCTTCCGTAGCCTCGTTTTTTGTATCTCGGGTAGATGCCATCGTGGAAAAGTCGTTGGAAGAGAAAGGGCTCCTTAGTGACGATCGCTCGGCAGCTGTCATCGGAAAAGTCGGAATAGCGAACTCAAAGCTTGCTTACGAACATTTTGAAGAGGTCTTTCGGGGAGAGCGCTTTAAGAAATATCAGGAACTCGGAGTGCCGGTACAACGTCCCCTCTGGGCGAGTACTGGGACTAAGAACCCAGCGTTTTCCGCCTTACTCTATGTAGAAGCGCTTGCTGGCAAGGACACGGTCAATACCCTTCCTCCTGCTACCCTTAATGCGTTGCTCGAAGATGCTACTATTCTGCCCAAGCTCCACGAGAACCTTGCAGGGGCTAAGCAGACCCTTAAAGTTGTTTCTGAACTTGGATTAAATCTTGATGAGCTGCTCACCATCCTTCAAAAGGATGGAGTAAGTTCCTTTGCAAAGTCGTATGATGAGTTGCTCGAAGCGGTTGCAAAGAAGAAAGAGGCGCTCTCAAGCTAAGAGCCGAGAAGCGCGGCAACTGATCATTGAACGTGCTTATCGAACAGGCACTGGCGGCAGGGTGGTAGTCGTCAGTTATTGGTGATGTGCGAAATGGATGGACTGTTTCAAGAAGGGGAAAACCGAGTTCTTCGGCCCCCGAGTACTGGCGTAGTAATTTTTGGTGCTACCGGAGATCTTACTCAGCGAAAGCTGCTCCCAGCGCTCTACAACTTAGCGGCCGATGACTATCTCCCGTCAGAGTTCTTCATTATGGGAGCTTCACGAACGAAGCTTTCGGATGAGGAGTTTCGAGCACGTTCAAGGGAGTCCTTGGAAAAGTTCTCACGTCGTCCATTGGACCCCGCTGTGTGGGAGCAGTTTGAGGGTAAGCTCTTCTATCAACCACTCGATGGAACCACCCCAAAAGATTTTGATGCCCTTCGAGATCGTCTCTCCAGCATGGGGAAAGAGCGGCAAGAGAGCTTTAACCTGCTCTTTTATCTGGCAACCTCGCCTAGCCATTTCAGCATTGTGGCTGAGAACCTGAACAGAGTTGGCCTCGGAAAGTCCATCAAGCAGGGGCCCCAGCAGTCCGCAATCGTTGTTGAAAAGCCCTTTGGATTCGATCTTGAGTCAGCAAAGCAGCTGAACGCAGAGCTTCAACGGCATTTTGACGAAGGGCAGATTTACCGGATAGATCACTATCTCGGAAAAGAAACAGTACAGAACATATTGGTATTTCGTTTCGCTAACGGGATATTTGAGCCTCTCTGGTCCCGTGAGCACATTGATCATATCCAGGTCTCAGTGTGTGAGAGTATCGGAGTTGGTTCTCGTGCGAGTTACTTCGATCAGAGTGGAATCACCCGCGATATTATCCAGAACCATCTTCTGCAGATGCTTGCTCTCGTCTGTATCGAACCCCCCTATAGCCTCTCGGATCCCGATAGCATTCGAGATGAGAAGGTAAAGGTATTGCGATCTATTAAGCCGATCGGACGGCAGGATGTTATCCGTGCGCAGTACGGACCGGGGTTTGTCGATGGGGCCAAGGTGAACGGCTATCATGAGGAGAACGGAGTCCTCCCAGGATCAACTACGGAAACCTACGCTGCAATGCGACTTGAGATAGACAATTGGCGTTGGAGTGGGGTGCCAATTTATATCCGTGCTGGGAAGAGGCTCCCTCGACGGATAACTGAGATCGCCATCTACTTTAACCACGCCCCGGCTGCGATGTTTCAGGGGCGCCTCGTTTCAAAGCTTGAACAGAACTATTTAGCTATTCAGGTGCAGCCTGAAGAAGGGATCTCTTTCTGCATCAACTCAAAACCTCCAGGGCCGCGGATGCGAGCGAAGTCCGTTTTGATGGATTTTCAATATCATGATTCTTTCGCCCTCTCGTCGCCAGAGGCGTACGAACGACTACTCCTCGACGCGATGAAGCGAGACGCCACACTCTTCACCCGTAATGATGAGATCGAAGAATCTTGGGCACTTCTTGAGCCAGTCTTCGGATACTGGCAAAAGGGGCAGGATACCCCCGCTTACGGATACGAAGGGGGAACGTGGGGACCAAAGGAGGCAGACGATTTGCTCGCGCGCTATGGGCATAAGTGGCGCCTCCTATAGTGAATGATATCGGAAGACGAAACTTCATGACTAACGCGGTGCAACATCAGTGGAATCTCTCTAAGTGTGATCCTCAGAATCTTCGAGGGTCCTTTGAGAGGAGCTATCGAGAACTCTCAGCTGAGCAAAAGATCTCTCGTCCGCTCAATGCCAATATGATCATCCTCGATTACGTCAATACCGAGGAGACGATGACCGGCGAGCAACGTGCCACACGTTGGGCTGAATTCTTCGCAGAATATAACCCGGGCCGCATCTTTTATTTTGTAAAACGAGATCCCGGAATTGGGCTTTCCCTGCCTGATGGCAGTGTGCATAGCGACGGACTTATTTCTGGTGGAGTTGTCATTCAAGGTGATGATGGTCGCGGGCGTTACAGTGATATGGTCTTCGGTCGCTTGAACGAGTATGAACCAAAAGCGTTTTTAAGCCTCGTCCGTGGGCAATATCAGGTCGGATTTCGTCCAAATATCGTGCTGGTCGGTGCTCCGGATCAGAATGGGCTGGTCGAAGCTCTTTCAGAAGATGCCGCTTCAATTCTGTTTTCTTCACGATTTTGGTCTGGTGCTCCTCGTCTGTTCAGTCGATTAGCGGAAAGTGATATCGAGCTTGTAGATCTCGAGTGGCTCCATATCTCTGGTTGGCGAGCGCAGCTACGGAATCTCGCTCTGAAACACGACCTTTCAAAGGCGCAGGAACTGCTATCAAAAATAAAGCTGACGACAGCGAAAGCTGAAGTTGGAGTAATTCCACCAGCAGGGGCCCTTTTTCTCGGATGGCTCGTGTCCCAGTTTCACAGCAGAATTCTTTCGCTTTCACGGCAAGGGATTGAGTGCATCACCGCTGCCGGGAAAAAATGGATCATCGAGCATCGAGCAGAGAGCCCTAAGGTGTCCTGTGCGCTAAGTGAGCTGGAGATGTCATTTGACGAGGCGCACGGAGCGCCTGAGAGCGCACCGCTGAGTGTGCACATCAGACTTAACGATAACTATTATTTTGAGACGGATCTCACTACCAGAGGAGGGGCGTTCCATTTCACCGGCAGTAATCGTGACTACACGACGATACAAGATCTCAAGCGTTACTTTACCCGTGGCGAATCGACGGTTACTTATCGAGAAGCGCTTACTGCTGGCCGAGAAATCGGTGATTTTCTAACGAGTTCGATATCTTCTTTCGAATAATTGTGCGTCTGTGCGACAGAGCGTCTGTGCGACAGAGCGTCTGTGCGACAGTGCAACTGTGAGACGAGGCTAATCTGCTCAGGATTCTTCTTGGTTTATCTCGGCGAGAGATCTTACCAATGCTTTGATCCTCTCTGGTTCGTGTAGAATGTTTTTAGCCACATCGTGATACTCGACACCAGCGCTCGAGGCTTCCGGATCCCCACGCTTTTCTGAGAAGGATTTCGTTTTTATCCGGAGAGCGAGCTCTACCGCGGGTTCAAGATATAGTTCATGCGCAGTGATGGTCCACTCGGCAGCGAGAGCTTTCTCAATAGAAGAGGAGATAATTTTTATCGTTTTTGCACCAAGGGGCTGATCTTCAAGCTCAGTTACAAGTTCGTTTAATGCCTCAACTGCATATCCGGCAAAGTGCTGACCGTCCTCTGCGGACTGATATCGATTTGCTGATGGATCAAGTCCCTGAAAGATCAAAGAGGCAAACGCTTCAGCAGCACCGTAAACCTTTTCGGGTGAGTCCAAGCGCTTTGGAAAGTCGGTGCCAAGCTCAAAGGCGAAGGGTTCCTCCATGGAGGAAATCAAGCGGTAGAGATCCACTAACGGCACATCGTGAAAGAGGTCGAGCTCAAGTATACGATAGTCAGAGTTAACGAGCGCCTGCCACCGTTCTGTTGGAGGTAAACCTGGGGCTGCTTCAAAATCGAATTCTCGCCTTGGTTCTCGATTTCCCTTAGGGGAAGGCCACTTAGCTGGTTCGGGTCCAGCTGCAGCACTCTTCCAATAGTCGTCATCCAGAACCAGCTCCTTCTGGCCATCCTCTCTTTCCATTGGAATCCCAGGAAGCGAGTGAGTCTCTTCTCCTTCACCCTCTCTGGCGAATATCGGTTGCTGGCTTGCATTCATCACTGGAAAGTAGGTTGATCTCGGGCCCTAATCAAGCCTCGGGGCTTGTTCCTAGGGGAATGGCGCTTGTTTTTTAACGCGAAAAGCAATAGGAACGCGAAGGGGCTGATATGATGAGAGAATTCCTTCGCTCCCTTTATGGGACATGTCGTCATTCTGAGTTTGTCCCAGGCTCGTCCTCGTTTTTTGAGTCCGGGACAAAAAAGTTCCCTAAGTTAGGGATTTCGTTATCGTTAGTGGATGGGGGCGTTAGTGAGAAATAAGTTTAACGGGACGTAGATTTTGAGAAATTACGAGGCCGCCGAACAAGGTGAAACCGGTGCCGCAATTGGCGGATCGGCCTCTGTCAAAAGAGCCCAAGCTCCTGCACCAGAGGTAAGCCTTTCTCATCCTCTCTTTGAGAAATCGAGATCTCGCTACAGCTCTACCCAAGAGAAAAAGAGCGCGCTGCAATCGATAAACGAACAACTTGCCCGCGAGCCTTCTCGGTGGAGCGAACTCAAAGAGGATCGCCAAGTAAGAAACACCCTCTATGAATTGCTTTCTCCAGCCATCGAACGTACCGAAGGGCTAATCTCCCGTCGCAAGGGAGAGCCCAAAGGGAGTGCGCTTGGCTTAGTCTTCGAAGCGTTCGAGTCGCTCCTTGACTCCTTTGATCCTGAATCACAAGTCGCTGCAGGCAAAGAACCCAGAATCGATTTGTATGTTGAGAGCCTCCTCTATCGGAGGACATTCGATTCGCTGCGCCGAGAAGGAAAAATTCCACGAGACATGATCCGTTTTGCAAACGATCTTGCCCTTGCTCAGCAGCGTGCCTCTGTGCGGATTGGGGGCTGGGTCCGATCTGGTCACCAAATCGTTCTCGAAGAATATAACCATGAGATGATTCGTCGAAAAGAGGAGGCAGAGGCTCGTTCTTTGGACACCCAATGGAAGTTTCGACGACTATCTGTTGATGAGTTTCAGAGAAAGATCGTAACGCTGAAATCATATTCAGATGTGCCGCTGGAATCTTATTCGGATGAAAATCAAGAAATAGAGGTGCTGGAGATCGCTCCCAGAATAGATAAGTCACGAGTAACCTTAGAGTCTCGTAGCCGAGATGCCAAACTCGATGCGGGCTTTATTCTCCATAAAGTGCCGCCAGACACGCGTGCGATCATTAGAGCATTTCACAGAGATGGTGCCACTCTGAAGCAGATTGGAGAGGAGCAAAGTCCGCCGATAAGTGAATCCGGAGCATGCTTCGCTTTGCAACGTGCGATGGATCTTACCCACCGTACCGTCTCGGTTATTTCGCTTCTTCGTGATCCTGCTTTGAGCTCTGCGGTAGCTCATAGCAATCCGGAACTTGCTCCCTTAATTGCATTCTACAAAGAGCCCGGTAAGAAATTCGAAGAGGTTTTCGGGGTAGAGAATTGTCCCCGTTGGTTACATCGAAAGCTTAACGCTCTAAAAAACTCGCTGAGTCGGCGCGCCCTCGCTGATCGAGGAATTCAGGCAGAGATAGTTGGTTCTGAAGGCTTGCTCGCCAGTGCCGCTCAGATAGTGAAAATGCCTGAGATTGCGTCTCAAATCATGTCTAGTGGTAGCTTCTTTGAAAAGGGACCAGCGCGCGAACCGTTCAACACTTCTGCCAGAAGTGCGGTGAAGCTCCTAAGTGATTATGTGGAGATTCTTTCAAAGATAAAAAATGGAGATATAGATCTCAAGTCGGACCGCTTTGCTACCACAGGTTTTGAACGTTCTCTGCTAAAAGTTGCTCTTGGTGTCGGCGAAGTTCGAGACTTCGACCGCCTCGTAGAGAGGGCCCCTCACTATCGGACCCCAGATCTTCCCGCGCTCCTTCGGCGTATACGCGAGGAGTTCACAGTTGCCCCAAAACTGGCTAAGGCACGGTTAGCTCAGCTGCACAAAGAGGATGGAGAGCTCTCACCAAATGTCTTGGCACTTCCGGAGCTCCTCCGAACGGTACTTCTTGAAAGAGAGCTTGATGGGCTTCAACCAAAAAAGATGGAGATGGTCCGATCTGGGGAGGTGTCCGCTCAACAGGTCAATTCTATATTGAAGCGTGCTCATCGGGTAGCGAATATGCTCTCGCAGCTAAGGTTCCCGATTACTTCCGACACATTTGAAAGATGGACTGGGCTCTTGCCGGGAAAGATCGGGGATTGTTTCCGGAGCTATCTCGCCAATGGACAAAAAGATAACAACGTAGCTCTTGATACAGTGCTTAGCTCTACCTTGTCGTTCTTTCGTGTATTTCAAAAGTTGGAAACGGTACCGGTTGCTGAACTTCCTTCTCTTCTCGCTTCTCTCACGAAGGAACAGCGCTTAATGATGGTAAAAGCGCACTCTCAACTAGTAGAGAGTACGGCGATAGCTCCGCAATCTGCACAACCAGGAGAAACTGGAAAGCTCTATCACAGAACCGTAATCCACCTCGCGCACGATCTGGGTATGCCGCTACCAAAGCGGGAGGCTCGTATCACACGATATTGTGAGCAGCTCCCGAAAAATCTACAGGGAATGGCTCTTGGATATGCCGCTATCGGATGTGATGTGAATAATTTTAAAGAGCTTGTCGAGGGGGGCTCTGCACCACAGCACGAACAGGAGGCTCTTTCTGAGATCGTTCGGCGATTTGCGTTCTTTGAGGGACTTGAGAGGAACGGAGAGCCGAGCCAGGAGCTCTGGCGACATATTGCGAAGATGGCTCCGGAGGCGAAGAGAATTCTCGAGGTTGTCCATCGGGAGAACTTTGGGCTGGACACGGCAGGCTTGTTTATAGGAACAGGCTTAAACAGAGAAGACGCTTTTGCTCTCTACGAAGCATCCATAAACGAAGCGATGTGGCGGAGTCATCGTCGTGGGAATGAACTCCCCGAAGATCTTCACGCATGGAAGAAGTACGAGCGGATGATGACGGACTCGGTTCGTGCCGCTTACCATCTCGTTTATGAGCAGAAGCTTAATTATGAGCAAGCAGGCCAAAAGATCGGAGACGGGGTCACAAAGAACAGGGTAAGCATTCTTATTCGTCAGGGCGAGGAGATTCTCGCGGATTGCGATCTTATGCTTGGGTCGGACAAAGAGAAGATCTGGAAAGAGATTGTTCCTGCTCTACCTGAACGGTTTGCCCAAGCTCTACATCATCGATTTTGGGAGAAGCTCCCGATAGAGAGGGTTGGAGCCATCTTGGAACCGCCAACGAGTGCCGCCCGCGCTGGAGCTCTCGTAAAAGAGGGACTGGCCATCGTGCGCCACGCGCTAGAGGGCGAGGCAATTCCTCGCCCTGAATGGATAGGGAAGATGGGAACCCTTTCAGAATCGGAACAACTCGTACTCCGGCTTATCGATCTTGAAGGATACTCAGTAAGCGAGGCAGCGACAGTGATCTGCTCATCGGGAGCATCTTCAATGAAGGCGCATCAGGTGAGGCATCTACGTGATAAAGCACTTAAAGCGCTTGAAGAATAAAAAGGCAACAGCCGTCCTCATGGTATACTGGAGGCAATTGAAATTGCCGGAAGCCCAGCAGCTTTTGGCCGGGAGAACCGGGCATCTTCATTGGCGGCTAGTATATATCAATCCTGATTTTTCATGTTCTGCAGTCTAGCACAAAGAAATCTCGTTGCTTCTTAAACACTTAGCAGGATAGGATTATCCCGTTTAGGTGGATATTCCGGAGCAACTCAATGAAGTCAGAGGTTGTACCAGAGAAAGATTTTGCAACTGCAGTTGCCGATGAGCTTGTAACTGCTATCAACGAGGTTCTCGATGAGCGGGAGAAATGCGCGATCTCCCTCTCTGGCGGAACCACTCCGGCGGCTGTGTATAGACTCCTCGGCCTGCCCCCTCGCGTTCGAGAGGTCGATTGGG
>JAGRAT010000569.1 GCA_020434495.1 Bdellovibrionales bacterium
CTGCCAACTCCGGCACCACTCCTCCATAGGCACTGTGAGCTTCGATCTGGGAGGCCAACATGTCAGCAACAATTACCGGCTTTCTCTGGGCCAGAGATTCCGAGAGGTCAAACACCGCTGCCGCAGTTTCATCACAGCTGGTTTCAATTCCCAATACCGTCACGGGGGTGTCCTGTGCGAACGGAGGAGAGATCATTACGTATTCGTTTCGACTGAGCGGATGTAGTGTGCAATGGCGGCGAGATCCTCGGGTGCTGCTAGCGAATAGAACTCTGTGGGACAGATATCCACTTGGCGAAATGAGCTGCCAGGAGGTTTTCCCGTCGATAGAAAACGGATGATCTCATCCTCGGACCATTCCCCAATTCCAAATGTTTCTGAGCCGGTGATATTCGGAGCAATCTTGGTAACTCCATTTCGTGAAATTTCTCTCCCACCAGCCAGGTAGTCTTCCTCGCCAAAGAGTGTCTCGGGCTTATTGTGACAAGAGCTGCATCGTGCGACATGGTCAACGAGATACTTTCCGTATGCTGCGATCTCCCTTCTTGGAATTGCCGGAACGTACCCCTCCACTGAGACTCGGTTCTCAAGGATGCCGGTAGTATATTTTGTAACTGAAGAGAGGTCTCTAATTTCAACATCATTCATTACGGTGGGGAGAGATCGGATGTACGCAGCGATTGCAAATGCATCCTCATCGGCCATCCACTCGTATCCGCGATGGTGCTCCACCGCGAGTTCTCTATCCTCTGGAGTTGAGTGTTTGCGAAACGTGCTTACGAAATCAGCAGCTGACCATCTTTTAATCTTTGAGGATGTCAGGTTGGGTGCGAAGACTTCCCCGTAAATATCGCTAAACTTTTGGCCGCCAGAAAGGGCTGCTCGTGGATTCGATTTGCTTCCATGACACTGCCCGCAAGCTGCAAGTCCTTGTACAAGAGCCCTTCCGCGCGGCACATATGCCTTTTCTGTCGGATCCACTTTGATTTTTTCACTCGATCCTGAACAACCAGCTAAAAGGAGAGCGGCCGCTACAAGAGCAATCAGTGGAGATCGATAAGGGAGTGTTTTTGTTAGACTCATCACGGTGAGGAGTCTAACGAAACAAACGGCCTAAGACCACCCTGTCTTCGATTGGGTGGTCTTAGCGTCGGAAAGAGAGTTTAGAGAGAGAGGGTTAATGCACGGCCCTCAAAGAGCGAGATCGAGCGCCAATGATTCATTGGTTTGGGGAGAGGTCAAACTCCCCATCGCCTTGATGATTCTCCGCGCTGGAAATGGTCTGTGTTTCCCCAAAGAACTCCTCCGGGATCGGCCCGGTTAGCCGCTCCACGGAGTCCCTCTTGATTCTCCAATCAGACCCCAGTTTAAAACCGTCTATTTCGCCTGCCTTGATGAGCTCATAGACCTTCGGTCTATGAATTCTTAGCACTTGAGCTGCTTCCCTCACTGTCAGAAGAAGGGGGGTGTGTTTATCCCGATTCTCTGCCATGGTGTTTTACCTCCAGGCGGTCCGATTCGTCTTAATTCTCAATGAAACGATCTATTCCGAACCGCTTATATAGGGTTTCGGCGCCCTGTGAGAATCGATGAATCGGTAGGGCGCAGAATTTCTCCTGGGAATTCGCGGGATTCTCCGTTGAGAGAATCTCGTACGGCAGGAGCCTTTATCGGTGGCTGCGATTTGCTATCCTTGGGGCAATCCCTGTATTAGGTGATAAGAACCGGGGCCTAAATAGAGATCTGGCCGAGAACGGCTCGTTTGTGCGCAGGGTGCCCCAGAAGGTCAAAAAGAAATGCCAAGAACTGGTCAGCATATGAAACGACTTCAGACTGCAAGCTTTTATCGAGGTGAGTCATGAGCTTGGTCGGTAAGAAGCTTGCCTTCATTCCCCCGCGGTATTTTTCAGAAATCGTTGGTGGTGCCGAGCACCTCACCGGAAATCTCGCGATTCAGGCGA
>JAGRAT010000570.1 GCA_020434495.1 Bdellovibrionales bacterium
GCTTCCAGTGAACACAGAGGTTCGCTTATGTTAGCTGAGTCTGCCGAAATTCTGAGTTTTAAGTTCAAGTTTATCGCTACAAGTGCTCGTGTCAACTTGTTGTAATTATGATACTTTAATGTTCCTCCCGTTCTCTCGGGGGATGGGATGCAATATCGTTCGGATAACGTTAGAATCCTGGGCGAAAGTCTCTAGCTCTGTATTGGCGATCGATGAAAGATTATTTGACCTTTGGCCGTAGTTTACGAATTCTTTGTTTCACGAGCATTTTGCTCTCGCTCG
The DNA here is from genome assembly GCA_020434495.1 of Bdellovibrionales bacterium. Lineage (GTDB taxonomy): Bacteria > Bdellovibrionota_C > UBA2361 > UBA2361 > RFPC01 > RFPC01. The sequence continues at coordinate 283 of JAGRAT010000570.1, forward strand.
GCTTGATGTACCTGCGGTTGAACGACTTTCTTCTTGGTCTTGAGCTCGTCGTCCCAAGACTTGAGCTCTTTACTGGAAAGCTGCATCCGGCGCTCGTCCATTTTCCGCTCGCACTTCTGCTCTCCGCTATCCTCATTGAAGGATATATCACTGTGCGTGATGGCTTCCGTGGACGAAATAAACGTCCTCATCTTGTAGCGGGATTTTGCATTTGCTTTGGTGCTTTAGGGGCATTCGTTGCTGCCGTTTCTGGTTGGATGAATGCGGCCAACCAAGAGTTTTTTGGAAGTCTTGTTTCCGTTCTCTTTTGGCATCGTTGGCTTGGCGTTTTTGTGGCTGCGCTCAGTATCTTTGGTGCGCTCCTTTATTTTGCCTCTGCCCGTCTTTCACTGGATTCATTCTCGCAACGCAATGCATTGAGATTCTACCTACTCAGTCTGTTCCTCGTTACGCCACTTTTAGGAGTCGGCGCACATTTTGGTGGAGTGATGGTGCATGGGGAAGACTATTTTGCGGAAGTGTTCGAGTTACCAAACAACGAGAGCTCGCTTCGAGCGAGTGCCAACCTCAATGACTCCTCGTCTGCTCACGTGGTATCGCCAGTCGAGATAGAATCATTGCCGCTTCCAGTAGGAAGAAAGGTGGATTTTAGCAAAGATGTTTTCCCCATTCTCAAAAGAAGCTGCTTTAAGTGTCATGGCGGTGGTCGAGAAAAAGGGAAGTATCGAATAGATGATCGAGACTCTTTTATTTCCAGTGGGAAGCACGGACCATCGGTTGTACCCGGCGATAGTGGGCAAAGCAATGTGGTGCATCTCATCGCTGGCCTTATTCCAGACAATGTGATGCCTGAGAAAGGTCGTAGGCTCACGGATAATGAAGTTTCAATCCTTCGGGCGTGGATTGATCAAGGGCTCCCTTGGGGAGATGGGAGTGATGCTAATTTCTCTGCTCGAACCACGCTGAAGCTCGCCCAAGTCACGATACCCGAAAAAACGAAAGAGCTGAAGAATCCAATTGATCGGCTGCTTACCCCGTATTTTAAAAAACACAAAGTTACTTTTCCGAATACGGTGACAGATCGAGTGTTTGCTCGCAGAGTATATCTCGACGTGGTGGGCCTTATTCCTACTCCTCAGCAACTTGATGCCTTTCTAGCTTCGAATTCTCCAAGTAAGCGAGAGGAGCTTGTTGATGACTTGCTGAAACAAGACGCTGCTTATGCTGATTATTGGTTGGCCTATTGGAACGATCTGTTGAGAAATGACTATAGTGGTCCGGGGTTTTTGAATAACAACCGCAAACAGATAACAAGCTGGCTGAGGCGTGCACTCATAAAGAATACTCCCTATGATCGAATGGTCACCTCTTTGGTAGCGCCAAATTCTCGTTCAGATGGATTTCTCAAAGGGATTGTTTGGAGTGGTGATATTGGAATCACAGAGCAACCAGCCATTCAAGCGGCGCAAAATATCGGTCAAGTCTTCCTCGGTGTTAATCTGAAATGTGCAACCTGTCATGATAGTTTTACTGACGAATGGACCATGGAAGATACCTATGGAATTGCCAATGTGTATGCCAAGGAACCGCTTGAGATTCATGAGTGTGAGGTTCCAACTGGGAAGATAGTGCAACCAGGATTTCTTTTCCCAAGTCTCGGTAAGATTGAT
>JAGRAT010000571.1 GCA_020434495.1 Bdellovibrionales bacterium
GTATTGTGACAACTTCTCGTTGGATAAACGACTACATCAGGGAAAAAATGAGATTTGGAGGGCGGGGGCGAAGAGTTCATTGATTCCACCTAAATCCCCTCGATTTTAAACGGCAGGAGAACTTCTCGGGATTTTAAGAAGTTAAGTCGCTTATAGAAGCTTCCGATACTGGATCGGGGGAATATGCCGTAATGCGATTTAATCATTTCAAGGTCTTAAGTGTAGACCCTGATGCAGAATCAAGACTTCGGTTAAAAGAGCTTCTTCGAGAGCTCTGCGCCAAACTCAGTTTTCACGCCGTAGCGAAGCACAACAAGGCTTGTGCGAAGCTAGAGGCTCAAGAGGGGTTTGATGCAGTGTTCGTCAGGTCAACCGCTAAGAGGGGAGAGCTCGAAAGCCTAATCGATGAAATCAAAAACACCAGCCTCAAAACGCGACCGTTGGTCATTCTTCTCGTTCGAGGCAGCGACTTCAGCGCTGACTATGTATCGCAATTCATGCTGAAGGGATTCGATGGGGTTCTTCGTGAACCCTATGCAGCAGATGAGATTCAGAACGTCTTAGAGATAGCCGAAAAAAATAATAGCAAGCAGATCAGTGAAGAAAGGAAAGAAGCAGCGGCCTCACTCGTGCTTATGAAAGATGCACTGAGTCAGATTGATGAAGCTGCGAGAACGAAATCGAATACTGATGGAAAGGCTGGTGGTTACGGATTAAAACGGATGCGTGAGCTAACACCTGTAATACGTTCACTGCTCGAAAAGGTTTCCGATGAGAACTATCAGCTTCTTTTACAAACACAGGTGTTTGAGCGCTTACGAACTCTTGATCTATCGACTTTTAAGCGTCGACCAAAGGGCAAAAAGAAGGCTATTCATCCGGGTGCAGTATTAAAGAACATTCTCGAGGAGCGCTCTATTCCGATAGCAACACTTGCGCAAAAGTTAGCACTTGAAGAAGAAGCAGTTCTGCTCATTATCGATGGGCGAAAGAGCATTTCTCGAGATGTGGCAGCTGGATTGGCAAGGAATATCGGTAACACAGAAGACTATTGGAATGGGCTGCAGCGCGAGTATGATCAGATGACTCATGCTCAAGGAAATAAGTAGCCCGGCGGAATTGAAGCAAACAAAAAAGCCTTGGGAACCCCCGCTCGTAACAAACGGGAGCCCCAAGGACAACGCTTCAGGAGGTAAGTCGTTTCGTCTCTGCAAAGGAAAGAAGGATGAACATGAGTGCCACGTATCCAGTGAAGAGAGCGGCACTCATTATCATCGCTGTGGTAAACGTAATGGAGAGTACAGACGAAATTTTCATTGCCGCTTGCGTTAGGCAGCAGACGAGGGCTGCCGCCAGTGAGGCGCCAAAGCCGAATCGACAAAGGGCATGAAGCGTGAGATGCCGATTGTAGCCCCTGGACCTCAGACGCATGCCAAAGTGAACGAAATCTTGGTCGTGATCTTCGACAATAAGAGCGAAAAAGCTTGAAATGCTGACGACGAACAGGGAGACAAGAAGGAAATCTAATCGAGAAACCCCTAGAAGCATCGCGCAAACCGCTGCAAATGAACCTATTAATCCGCCAACAGACAGAGGAAGACTCCACTTCATCCTGATATCCCTCAAATAAAACCTACTACTTACGCCAGTTCGAGAACCGGCGGGTACTACATAACCCTTACAGTAGAGATTCTATCGTTGGAAAAACGATAAGCGAATTTTCTCTCGAGCGAATGACTATTCATCCGATATCGATTATATCGGGCTTAGAGATGCAGGCCCCCACAAGGAAAGTAAATATTGGACGTCGGAAACAGAAAGGCCTACTGGGCTTTGACGACTGTGACTCCTGGAGTTCCATTGGCGAGCAGCAGAATCACACGGAGATCAAATCCAGCCTTTTGGGGAGGATAATAAGAAGTTAGGGTCCACGGAGACGGTTTTTTAAATC
>JAGRAT010000572.1 GCA_020434495.1 Bdellovibrionales bacterium
GGTTGATGTTTATACAGTTCTTGATGCGAAGTCGCTCCGCCTCCCCCATGGCTTCTTGTTTCTCTGTACCGCAACAACTCGTTTTGAGCGGCAGTTTCAGAGGAAAAATGACTGACTCCATCGATTCGGCCAAGGCTATCAAAGCTCCATACCGTTCCACGGTCAAAGTGGGGCTCGAACTCAGCAATAGTTCGTCCAGCTTCAAATGCAAACTGCTTGTCGACTAGTACTTGTCCGGTTCTCATCTCTTTAGCTTCGAGAGCGGAAATTTTGTGACCATCCGACCATTGCAGGCGCCTTTCAAACAGACCTCCACCATTTACGGTAAGCGTCTGCTTTGTTACATAAGCTCCAAGGTAGTCAAACTGCGCAGTAAACAAGCCACCTACTAAACTCTCCGCAATACGCCCTGAGCTGTCCAAGGAGTTTTGAATGATACGATTGTTCATGAGGTTCTTAACCTCTGTGGGAATGCTTGCGCGATAAAGAATCTCAAAATCGCTAATGGTCACCCCGTTCTCTTGGGTAGTCTCTCGGGAGAGGTTTCCATTCTGATCGTAGAAAAAAGTCGTTTTTACCTCTTTTCCAGCTTCTCGTCGTAAAGCACTTGTTTGCCTTCCGGCACCGTCATAGGTAAAGAGGAGTTCTACGTGAAGAACATTCGAGGGGCCACCGCTCGTCTTTATTTGGATAATATTCCCTTGAATGTCGGTTACTCGTTCAACTCTAACCCCACTTGGAAGGACTTCAGTGGCTTTTCGGTGCTGCAAATCATGTTCATATCGAACGACAGACGAATCGGGGTATGTCACTGATTCAGTTACTCCCCCACTCCCGTAAGTAATGTTGGTCAAATTGCCGGCTGCATCCTTAACAGACTGAAGTTTTCCATGACCATCATATTCAAACTGATCAATTGCTGCTCCGACGGTGTTTCCTGGAGGAACGTGACCATCTCCTATGCCGTTCTCGGTTTCGAAGAAGAATCTTGCGATTTCATTCCGCTCCCCGTCGTGAACAAACTGCTCGACATTGAGAAGAGAGTCCATTTTCCAAGCGGGTTCTCCATCACTTCTCCATCCAGTAAGCGACGACTCTCCATTGTCGCCAATGCTGAACTCAGGAAGCCCAAGAGGACCGTATGTGGTTGTGGTCTCTGAGATTGACGAACCGATCCCTGGAGTCATTACCTCCGCACGGTGCGAAATCAGTCGGCCACCGCTATCCCATCGTTTGGATACCGCAGTCCCATTCGACATTCGCATCTCCTCTGGTTTCTCACTTTCCGAGAGGAAGGCTTGGGCAAGTAGCGATATACCATCTTCCTGATGCAGAATTCTTCGTATGCGATTATTTCGATCACGTTGATAGTAGTAGATTCCATTTGCCTCTGAACCTTGGCGCTCCTCACGGACGAGCTCGCCCCATTCATTGTACGCCTTGTTGACGAATCCAAGAGAACGATTCCCACTATGTCCATCACTACCAAAAATCTCTTGTCGTTTCACCTGTGAACGTTCGTTGTACTGAGTAAGAACCAGATTTCCGGCTGGGTTTATGATCGTTATCGGTCTATCGAAGCCATCGTAAAGAAAAGAGAGGGTTCCCTCTGGTCTCACTATCTTGGTCTGATTTCCATTTCCATCGTATTCAAAGCTGAGGATCTGCTGGTGCATGGTTCCAGAGTCTCTTACCTCCGTTAGAATGCGATTAAATTGATCATATTGATACTCGATTTTCCCAGCGTTCGGATCTCCTTCAACAGAGCCAGGTTGAAATTTTGAGAGCAACCTATTTGCGGAATCGTAACGAAATTCAGTCCGTTGTGATCGCTCTTTGTGAGAGGGTAAACTCCCGTTTGAACTTTTCTCGAACGAGATAAGATTCCCCGCTGCGTCATAGCGAAAAATGGTTACTTTTTGAAACCTTTGCCCTTCAGGCGTGTCAACAT
>JAGRAT010000573.1 GCA_020434495.1 Bdellovibrionales bacterium
GATGCAGATTACACCTTCTATGACAGATTTCTCGACAAACACCGAGAAGTGTATTCTCTCTTCAGTTAAGCGAAGTTCCTGCCACGATGGAGGATACAACCGACTATAGCAGTTCTCAAAAGAAATTGCCGCGAAGCGCTCTAACTCCCGGTAGACGTGTAGCGACTGACCCCAAAACCCCAAGCACCCCAAGCGATCAGCGCTGTGACAATGGCAACAAGCGGAGTGGAGTAGCAGAATGCCGCAAAATCACCATGGTCGAAAAAATGTGTCGCCGGATAGAAGGCAACAAACGCATAGGGAACCACCCATTGAAGAATGAAGCGAATGACTGGCGGAAAAATCGGAAGTGGATATCGGCCAAAGGCGATCATATTGAAAAAAGGCGGATTGATACCGATACGGTCCTCAAAATGAAAGGAGAATGATGCGAGGAGAACAAAGATAGAGATGAGAATGCACGCCCCAGAAACGCTACTGACAACGACCCAAAGAAGGTCAATCATTCCGAAAGAGAGCGCAAGCTTCGTCGATGCATAGCTTAGAGTCAGGCCACCAACCAATAAACTTCCTAATGAATCAAGGTTGAAGGATTCGAACAACACCTGCGGAAGGGTGCCAAGGGGACGAAGCAGTACTCGGTCAAAATCCCCTTGGATAATATAGCGATCGCTAAAACCGTAAAGGTTGATAGCAATAGAAGAAAAAATCGCCATCGAGATCATGGCGTACCCATAGATAAAGAGCACTTCCTCGCGGGACCAGTCTCCAAGAGCTGTTACGGTTTGTCCATCAAGGAGAAAAAGGACAAATAAAAGCCCAGAAACCGTCATCAACATATTGGACATGATTGATGCCACAAAATCCCATCGATAGATAAGCCGTTGCTTTAGAAACTGCGCAAAATAGGCGCTATAGATACGAAGCGCGTGCATCGCCTACCCTCCCTGTACCGTAAGAGAAGCCATCGCGCGTCGCCACATGAACTGTCCAAGGAAGCTTAGGCCCACAAACCAGACAAGCTGCTGAACCACTACTGATACGAGTTCTGAATCTGGATACTTCCCTAAATACACTGCAAGCGGGACATAACTAATCGCCTGAAAGGGCAACCAACCAAGTACGGTCCTTACCCCTTCAGGGAAAAAGCTCATCGGAAGCAAGAGCCCCGAGAGGAGCATAAGAAAATTGTGTTTCGCCCGGATGATACCGTCTATTGAATGGAAGAAGAACGCACTAAGTCCAATGATAAAATTGAGTGCCACGAGAACCAGAAACCCCAAAAAACTTGAGAGACAAAAAAAGAAGAGATGTAATGATTGGCTTGGCAACTGAATCGGGTAAATAAGGATGAGCACTGCCCCAACAGGCAGTGAAAAGAAAAAGAGACGAAAGAGCGACTCTCCAAAGGCCTGCGAGTAAAAGAGCAGCTGAAAACTCACTGGTCGAAGAAGAAAGCTACTAATCCGTCCAGACCTCACAAGATCATCTATATCGCTATCGATATTTGAAAAGTAAAAACTCCGAGCAATCCAGCCAAGCGCCACATAGGTGACCATCTCAGAAAACGTGAATCCACCGATCAGCGCTCCCTCTGGCTGGCTGGAATACACCGCCTTCCAGATATAGTGGTAAACCGAAACAAAGATAAGGTAAGTGAATATTCCGGTATAGTAACGGAGTCGGTAGGCCAGCATCTTTAGAAAGGCACACCTTGCAAAGCTAAAATACGGGGCAAAGCTAAAATAGGGAGCCACGAGAGCGTTCATCATCCATTCCCAACAAGTTCTCGACCCTGCTCATATATTCGCATCACCACTTCTTCGATGCTCGGTTCCGTGATAGCGAGATCGGCTACCGCAAACTCAGCTGAAACTTGTCGAACAAATTCCAGTGCAGGTATCTTATCCGTATCGAGGCTACAGACGAGTCGCCGCTCTCCCTGCC
>JAGRAT010000574.1 GCA_020434495.1 Bdellovibrionales bacterium
CAAGGGGCGCAGCCCCTTGCTCAGGAGCCGCCAGCAGGCGGCGGGCGGGACGCCTCATGGCGTGCCAATTCTTTCGATTCTTAAAATTTGAAGTCCCGTTTGTGTTCTACAGCGCATGGGTCTGCAGTGGTGCAGGCCTGTCTGGGGGACCAGTTCTGCCCCCTTTTGGGGCCACGATAAAAGGGTGAGCGCGTAGCGCGAGGGCGAAGCCCTGGGGATGCCGGGAGGGACGACCGCGAAGCGGGCGGGTTTGAGCCGGCGGGGCGAAGCCCCAAGAGGCGGCGGCGTCCTTGCCAGGCTGTCCCCGCTATCCACAGAAGCGGTGGCACAAAGACAGGAATATCTATAGGAAAGAGATACAGGGGGACCTCTTCAAAGTTCGGAAAAGTCCTTTCGAGTCAATGACTTACGGGCGATGTGGTCGATTTTTGCGGGAGTTCGTATGCGTGATCGCGGGAGTTCGTATGCGTGGATAACTGTCAGTTTTGGGTCTAAGTTATTGATTCAAAAAGGACTTCCTCGCGGGAGTTCATATGCGTGCATAACTGCCGCCGTCCCCACCTTTGTCCACAGCGATCGCGGGAGTTCGTATGCGTTCAGACGCATCAGATGTAATTCTTTGGATTTACATTGGCGGGAGTTCGTATGCGCACGTTTCGTGCTCAGCTATAGTGAAAAGCGAATGTCCCACCGAGACGTCGATGCAAACACTACGTGACCGATCGAATAGCAAGAGCAATCTTGGTCGAGAGACAGTACCCCGCCTCGCTGCCATCCTCGCTGCGATTACTGGCTTGGGGGGGTGGTCGGCGTCCGCAACGATGTTCTGGATCTTTGCTGATGCAAATGCATGGCAAGACCCTTGGCACTTTGCCTTTACTTCAATACTTTCGGTGGCGGGGCTGTTGCTCATCGCTTTCAGCACCGAAGTTGAAAAACCTTCGCAACTCCTTGAGGAAGTTCTACTGGGAGATGTTGACAACCTCTATCCACACGATCTCTCCCTTGCAAGGGAGGGAGCCACCGTCTTCCTTCTTGAGTGGCAGAGGGGGGGCGCGTGAACAAGACCCCTCTCGATGACGAGGCACAAAAAAGGTATCTGTTCCTCACCGATGACTACGCTCGGCGTCTGATTACGCGTGCCCACATCATCGCCCTCAAGCGCGAGGGAACCTCGATTCAATCGGGCGACGTCAGTAGCGCCCACAACCATCTGGAACGCCAGAGCACCCTTTGGCAGGTTCTGATCGCAGCCGCAGGCGCAATTTTCGGTGTCGGCCTATCTGGCCTTATTCAGAGCCTATCTGATGGTAGGCTACCCAACGCCATAGCTTTCTTCCTTGTCCTCATCATTGGCGCGCTCGCCTTCGCTGCGCTTCTACGAAAGACATGATTGCGACAGCCGCGAAGTAAGCGCGCAAGCTCGCGTAACGAGCCGCACAGTCAGACCTTGCGGGAGTTCGTATGCGTCAGCGCCGCTAGAAAAGACGCTTCTGCTCCGCTCGGCCTGGCCCTGGTCCGAGCTTGGGAATATGAGGTTTGGAAGGCAACAGAATCAGCCCGCTGCTGTTGCTTGACTCATCAACCTTCAGCTCCGGATAAACCAGCCGAACCACATCCAGGTTGCGCTTGAAGGCCTTCTTAAAGTCCCGAGCACCTTGCTCTGTGAACGGGAAACCAGAGCCGAACTGTGCCTGCAGAACAGGCCAGGGAATCGGCCGCGTGGCTCGCTTGATGTAGCTGGCCCTGTAAGAGCACCACGCATAGATGTCCATGGCCATCGGAGCGGGACTCAAAGTCCTGTAAGCCCTCAGATCAAGCGGCACCGGCGTTTCGATGCATTCCTTGAAGAACTGGGTTGTCAGCTCGACCTCACTGTTCCAGCGCCCTTGATCGGCCACATCCTTTGTTCGCCACAGTTCACTGGACTCTACGTCGATCGCG
>JAGRAT010000575.1 GCA_020434495.1 Bdellovibrionales bacterium
CGATGGGTTTGGTGGTCAGAACCGCCAAAAGCAGCGAGCACGGAGGGGCAAGACACTAAGAATCCAGACCAGGACGAGTAGTGCAGACGCGACTCTACTAGACTCGACTCCACTAGACTCGACTCCACGGCCGGTGAAGTTATAGGGCCCGTGAAGTTAAGGCGGAAATAGTGAGCACACCGGTCAGGGTGAGTATTAACGCCAAGCTCGCGACGTTCACGAAGTCATGGAAATTAAATCCTTTGCGCTCATCGCGTCCTTAGCGTTCAAAAAGACAAAGTGGATGCCCGTAGCTTCGCAAGCTTAGGTGCTGAAAGTATGATATCTATTCAGGGTGGGATTAGAAGAGAAAGATAAACGAGGAACTAAAGCCTCGAGCGAAGAAGGAGAAGCTTCGCTTCGATCCGCTTCTACCTCCCCCATCTTACGGGAATTGGCCATTCGTGAACTGGCGACCAATAAGCCCGACTCCCTCGGTAGAAAGCGCTACACAGAAGAAGAAAATCAGCTTCTCCGAGAAATGGTGGCTGCGAAAGAGTACCAGCACGAAGTTCCTTTCAAACGGATGGTTCCAAACTGGAGAAAAATTACCGAGGATTTTGCCGAGATTACTGGCCGCTCGTTGAAACCGGACACTCTCCGCGCCTATTTTTCTGGAACAGTGAGAACTCGCGAAGAGAAGGTCCGTTCCCGACGACTCAGAGACTTACTACAGCTCAGAAGAGGTCGGTCACGAGTAATAGTAGGCAAGGATCTGAAAGCTCAAGCCGGAGCGCTTGGAGCAAAAGCTAAGGGGCTTACTCCTTTTAGCAGGGAAGAAGACAAACTCCTCATCCTCCTTGCTAAAACATTTCTGACAGAGACCGGGCGAAATAAAGGTCTTACCGATTGGGATAGAGTAGTTGATAAGATGGGGATGGAATTCCCAAAGCGCTCGAAGTCGAGCTACCAACAACGGCTAAGAAAACTACAACAACGCAAACAGTAGTCTCTAGTCGTCTTCGGGCTCCCAATGGAGCTCTGGAGGAAAATAATCTTCTCCGAGCCGATAGATAAGATGCGTTCGCCTATCTGACTCGTACGCCCGTTCAATTTCGTAGTGATAACGCGCCCGTAAACCAATCTTCTCCTCACGGGTCAGCGGCCCATCCTGCCCGCGGGGATCATGAACAGGTTTTAATGGGCCATCAACAACTAAAATTCGCCAAACGGCGAGCATGTTATTTAGTTGTCCATTTATCGCTTCATACATCGGTCGAACGATCTGTCGGATAGATTCTTCATCTTCACTTATCTTCCCAGCTAGCCGAACTCCATAACGAGCGGCATAGTCATGAAAACGCTCGTCATTTAGTGAGACAAGCAATCCTGCTCGTGACTGGTTATCCCCAACTGCGACAGCTTCGGAGAAAATCCCTCTCGTGATTTCGGGCTTCAGCGCTACCTCCTCTAACACCTCAGGGTGTACGTACTGACCATTTGCCAACTTAAATCTGAACTTTAACTTCCCTGGAAGAATTTCGAGCATTTGTTCCTTTCCATTCCTATGGAGCAGGGCTCTATCACCAGTGGGCGTTCCTTCTTCACCTTCAAAATGCAAAGCAGAACGCCCATCGTAATAAGCAATTGGTTGATGCTTGCCCTTTACGGTCAAAGCATTGTGATTGTATTTGTTGATGGTGACATCTACCCCAGGAAATACCTGCGGCCTCGGCGAGGACAAGTGAGAACCAAGTGGCTTTGCGGACACTGGGGTAAGCTCACTCAAACCGTACCCATCTACGGCGGGCAACCCCACCATCTCAACCATACGTTTTAGCCGCTCCGATGGGGCAGCTCCACCGACAAGAAAGTGCTTCAATCGATCACTAATTTCTGCAAGCACAAGGTTCTTTCCCTGTTTCTGAAAGCTCGGCAGATAGCTCTTCCAAATAGCTGAGTT
>JAGRAT010000576.1 GCA_020434495.1 Bdellovibrionales bacterium
CTCCCATTGCAGCAAGCGTATTTGATTGATTAAAGGATACGCAGTTGAGACAGGAGGTCCCATCTCCACTACAAACCCCGCACCGATCAACTCTCGCTGTTCCGAATGGAATTCCAAGGCAGTCGAAGCACTCGTTATTACCGTCGCACACCCCGCATTCGTCCAGGGTCGCTAGGCCGAGAGGCTCATCGAAGCAGTCGAGCGAACACGCTGTGACAGAAATAGGAGCACTACAGGTGTCAGTTAATGGCTCAAGAACACCTAGCTCTTTGACCGTAAGAGTTACCTGACAGTCTTGAGCTTCTCCGAGTCCAGGTTGCAGCAGCCCCAAGACAGGGTTTTCGACCGTAGAATCGTTGAAGGCAGCTTGCTCGCAGTCGTTGCTCCAGATGAAGCCAAGTTCGTTCTCTGCATCATAGGAGTTCGCACCAGACAGAAATACATTGGTGGTAACACCAGTACAGTTCTGTGAATAGGTGCTGCCTGCATCACACAATGGTGGTGTATTTCCTGAAGTAGTCTTTTTGCGAATAAAAATATCGAGATACGTCAGATTATTCGTAGCATCAACCACTGCATCATACCCTTGGGGCGGGGCAGCTTCCTCTGTAACTCCCTCTTCCGCGACACGAACTTGAGCCGCCGCAACTGAGGTGTTAAGGGTGAAGTTTCCACATGCTGTTCCTCCAGGCTCGGTACCATCTAAGCTGAACGTCAAACGATACCAACCTGTTTTCGCGATACCTTGCTGAAATACCATTTGAGGAATCTGCCAAATGTATCCATAGATCAAACTTCCTTTGATATTCACTTCGGCAGAAAGTCCCGCTGAAGGGCCTTCAGCCTCATAACTCTCCCACACTGGAGCATTAACCATGGTGGCAACCATACCATCCCATTGATTGTTCGCAGCGTTCCAGGCGAAAGGGCCTTGTGGCTTATTGTCGACATCTCCGGCGCTTGCATCCATTTTCTGAATGGTAAGACGAGAGCACGGTGAGTAAACAGTAGCCTCTGAGCTTTCGTAAGTAGCAGGAATCCACGTTGGTGGAACCACACTCGGAGCTTCAACTGCTTTCATGCCCCACATTTCGTCAATGCCTTGGCCAGAAACATACCACATTTCATCTCCGAGGATCGGTGTAAGTAATTCTTTATAGAGAGCTACCTCCACTCGAACGATGGAGTCATCCGTCCAGGTTTGATTTTCGAGATTGTCTCCCCAATCAATGCTGGACACTTCAACTACCGAACCACGTCCATCCAGCCAATCGGCTTGCCATGAATTCAGCTGATCATCCTGAAGATAGATCTTATAGACATCCGGTTCAGCTGGAGGTGGGCAGTGAGGAAGTTGAGGTTCACACAACATTTGTACGCCGTTGTCTAACCATCCATACAGAAACTCTCCTTCGAGTTGGTATCCAGGAGGGACTGGCGGCTGACGTAGACCATGCGAAATTGTGACATCGTCTCCAGTGATGCCAATTCCTTCGGCAAAGATGGTTGGGAAAGAAAGATTGTTACCAGCGCCTTCTTCGTGGCCACCACCACCTTGCGCTAGAACGTTAAAGGAAAGTGAAAGAAGCGAGATGAAGATCAAGCAAGAAGATGCCGGACCGGCTCGCCTGCGCTTATGAGTTTTCATTTCTATCTCCTATGTAAAAAAAGTTAACTCTGAATTCCTCCTTTCGAGACAACAATACTCCTGTCGATGTGAGAATTAAAGGATCTTGAAAGATGAATCTCGCAGAAACTTGTGAAGCAAATAGGAAGAAATCGATCAACTTTATCGCATGGTCTCTTCGGTAGAATTCTCGGTTTAACAACTACAGAGATTTCATAAGTTGTGAGTAAAGAAGTGCTTTCTTTGAAAAGTGCTCGAGTTGTTGTCGCCAGATATGGCTGAAAAGATGA
>JAGRAT010000577.1 GCA_020434495.1 Bdellovibrionales bacterium
CATGGGTGAGAACCGTAATCATCTCCCCTTTTCGTTGATCTAACTTCGTAAGCATCTTGCGCAGTCGCTCCGACTTCTCAAACAACACGGCGTTGTCGATAGCAAGAGCAAGCTGATGAGCAAAGCGCTCTGCCAAAAGCAAATCACGATCAATAAAACCTGTCTCCTCGTCCTTCTTATTCAGTACTTGTAGCGCTCCGATCGTCTTCTCGGAGCGAACAATAAGAGGAACACACAAGATATTCCTCGTCTCAAACTTACTCTCTTTATCGAAACCGCTGTAAAAGCGCTTATCATTTGCGGGATCATTCGTTAAGAGAGATTGCTTGTTCTGAATAACCCATCCAACTATTCCCCTATCTGCTGGGAGACGCTTGTCCTGAAGTTGCGCCTCACCACCCTTCAGTGCCCAAAAGCGAAGGTTGCTCCCGGTTTCGTCAAGGAGGAATACGGTAGCGGCCTCGGACTGCAGAACTCCTCGAAGATGCTCAATCGCTGTTTCAACGAGCTTGTCCGTATTCAAGGATGAATTCAGGAGAAGTGGTAGTCGACTGAGGAAGAGCAGTTGTGAGAGCTCTAGCCCCCCCATCTCCTTCTCCTCACCGACCTTCTCAAGTGAATGAACGTAGTCCCTTAACTTCTTAAGATTCTCAGATTGTCCCGCACCACGAAGCTTTTTCGCTGAGGGAGTAAGCCATTGATGGTTCTCAAGAAAGGCGACAGCATCAGCGTAAAAAAGCTTTCGGGAAACACCAAGCTCTCGCCTGAGTAGCTCTGATTTGTCGAAGAAATCCTTTCGGCCAAGATTCCCAAGGTCTGCATCCAATAAATACTTACCAAGTTTTGTAGATGGAACCTGTACCGAGACCATGGAAATGTTTACGAGCTGAGTGTCCAGTATCATATCCTGAACGATCTGGATCTCAGATTCCGAATACCCCTCAACTAACTCCATAGCTTCTCGCGCTCGAGTAGCACCGACCCATTCGTTATCAACCAGCTTCCAGATAAATCCTATGTCGTGAAATGCGGCACCGATAGCAAGCAGCTCCAATTGACGCGCATCTAACTCATCATGCAGAGCGAAAGTGGTGACTTCCCTTAAAACATCTTTGGTGTGAGCCAAGGAGTGGTAATAGAGATCTGGTGAGAGCTTTGTCTCGAGCTCTCTTAGTGCCCCGGCGACAATGGGGATTTGACAGAGACGGTCGTATTGTTCTTGGATCTGTTCTTCCATTTAGCGTAATGACATAGTGTCCAAAGTAGAGCTTATACTAGGTTGTTTCTATCATGCCTGAAAAGCCAGAAGAAAAGAGAAAGAACCTCGTCAAGCTCCTGGACGTGGTGAAACTCGCGTGGCCATACCGAAAAACCCTCATCTTGGCCATGTTGGCACTCCTCATCGCCAGTGGTATCAATCTTTTCATTCCCGAGGCAATTCGTAGGCTATTAAATTCTTCGTCATTCGACCTACTCATGGGTCAGCCTCTAACCGTTGGGCTTCTCCTGACAGGCATTTTCGCTTTACAAGCTATAGCCTTTTACTTTCGAACTTATTGGTTTGGGATCGTTGGACACTCCGTTGTCTATGACCTCCGTGAACGCCTGTACTCGTCCCTTCTTCGCAAACCGCTCGAGTACTTCGACTCCCAAAGAACGGGCGATCTCGTTAGCCGCATCAATGCCGACACGCTCATGCTTCAAGATGTCGTGAGCATTCGCCTCTCCGTTTGTATCCGATATGTGATCCAGGTTCTCGCAGGGGTCATCATCATGGCCTTCCTCTCCTGGCGTCTCACCCTTCTGATTGTTGTTTTGATTCCGTTTCTTGTGCTCCTCGCCCGAGGCTTGGGGAAGAAGCTGAGAAAGCTCACTAAGGCTCAACAGGAAAAGCTCGGTGAAGCAACTACGAGC